>CAZOQL010000108.1:0-7933 GCA_964582005.1 uncultured Flavobacteriaceae bacterium
ATAGAACAGGCAAAAAAACAAGGAATTAAATATAAACCCATAGTTTTATCTAATGAAGTTTAGTACATGACAAAAACAAATCTCATTAATAATCAATAAATTACCCACCAAATAATTTGCATAAAACATTGATTCTAAGTTAATAGCAAATAAAAAGGAGTGACAAAATAATTTTGCTTATGCCATTCCATTTCCTATTTTACTCTGTCAATTATTGTCACTAAAATTAAATAAAGAAATATTTCACTATTAAAGTATTTGTTATATATTTACATTGAAGAAATTATCCTTAATAAATTAGTGTGAAAAGAACAATAGATAGTAACGAAAAAAGAAAAGTAATATCAGCTCATACAATACGAAGAATGCCAATGTACCTATTCTATTTAAAATCTAAAAAATCAATAGAGGTAGAATATATAACTGCTCCAATAATGGGGAAAGAATTGAATATTGATGCTACTCAAATTAGAAAAGATTTTGCAGAAATAAATATAAAAGGCAAGACAAAAGTGGGATACAATATTGCTGATATCCTAAAAAAAATAGAATTTTTTTTAGGATATCATATACATAGAAAGGCATTTATAGTTGGTATGGGGAATCTTGGTACAGCATTAATAAATTTTAATGAGTTTTATGCAGAAGGCATTGAGATTATAAAAGGATTTGATACTGATATAAAAAAAATTGGAAATAAAATAAATGGCGTGAAAATATACGATATAAACACAGTGAAAGAACATTTTAATCTCACGCCGATAGATATCGCTATAATTACTGTGCCTAGTGATCAGGCACAAAAAGTAGTAGATGTAATGATAGAAACTGGAATCACAGCACTTTGGAATTTTTCTACAATGCCTATTTCTGCACCTACGAACATCATTATAGAAAACACTTGTATAGATTCTAGTTTGGCATTAATAAAATGGAAATTATACAATAAAACACCACTAATTTATAAAAATAGAATGCTGTAATTATAACGTATTAACTAAAAATGCTTGATTGACTTTTTACTCTATAAAAAATGAAAAAAATAATTGATTTTAAATATATAAAAGGAGATATTTTTGGAGGAATTACTGCAGGAATAGTTACGTTGCCACTTGTTTTGGCTTTTGGGGTAAGCACAGGTCTTGGAGCTAGTGCAGGTCTTTATGGGGCTATTTTTATTAGTTTTTTTGCAGCTCTCTTTGGTGGAACAAAAACAATGATTTCTGGACCAACTACTCCTATGACCGCGGTTAGTATGATAATTTCGGCTGGGATTATTGCTAGTTTTAATGGAGATTTATCTAAAGCCTTACCAGTTATTTTAACTGTATTTTTATTAGGAGGAATATTTCAAATTGGAATAGGTCTGATAGGTTTAGGAAAATACATAAAATACGTTCCTTATCCAGTAGTGTCAGGTTTTATGTCAGCTATAGGAGTAATTATTTTAGCCACCCAATTGATTCCTGCTTTAGGGTATTATCCAAAAGAAGATCTCGCTTATGTAAAGCAATTTGAACCTTTTGCTAAAGAAGTACTTTTACATAAAATATTAAAAGAAGAAATAGGTGATGGTATATTAGCAATAGAAGATTTTCAACAAAGTTATTACCAATCTAAGATGATTACTTCATCGCAAATTAGAGCACAAGCCAAAATTTTAGCAAAAAAAGAGTCTTCAGGTGTATTGGGTTCGATAAAAACATTACCTAAGGCATTGAAAAATATAAACTTAATAGAATTGTTATTAGCTCTGGGGACACTTTTTATTATTTACGGTTTTAGACGTATAACAAAGAAAATTCCCAGTTCATTAGTAGCTCTATTAGTGATGTCTGGTATTGCTGTAGGTTTTGGGTTGAATTATCGAAAGATTGATGAAATTCCAAGTGGTTTGCCAGTATTTCATTTTGATATTTTTACTAATTTTAGTTTGGATACCATAGCACCTTATATATTTGCTGCTTTAACTTTAACTTTTTTAAGTACTATAGATACTTTATTGTCTGCAGTAGTAGCAGAGAATATGACAAAAAATAAAAACAAACCTAATAAAGAATTAATTGGACAAGGAATAGGAAATATTATTGGATCTTTATTTGGAGGTATTCCTGGAGCAGGATCTACAACAAGAACTATGGTTAATATTGAGGCTGGAGGAAAAACAAGATTGTCAGGAATGATATCGGGATTGTTTTTATTGGTAGTTTTATTAGTACTAAGCTCAGTTGCTTCTTTAATTCCAGTAGCTGTTTTGTCAGGAATTTTAATATCTATTGGAATTAGTGTAATAGATTATAAAGGCATAAAAGAAATTCCTCATATGCCAAAAGCAGAGGTTGTAATTATGTTAGTTGTTTTAATATTATCATCGCTATGGAACCTTGTTTTTGCAGTAGGAATAGGTTTGGTAATAGCTTCGTTAATATTTATGAAAAAAATAGGAGATATGACCTCTGAACATTCCAATGTAAAATCAATATTCAATGAAGAAACTTGGAAGAAAGAGTATAATTTTTCTGATAAGTTAAAAGGAAAGGTATATGTTATGCATATAAAAGGTCCTTTGTTTTTTGGATCGATTAGTGACTTTAAAATGTTAATAAAAAAAATTCCGAATACTGCAACAACCATTATTATAAGAATGGGGAGAATGCAATATATAGATCAATCTGGCATATATGCCTTAGAAGATGCGTTAAAAGAATTAAAAATGCAAAATAAGATTTTAATTTTAGTTAATATTTTGCCACAACCTAGAGTTTTACTCGAAAAAACATCAATTATTCCTAATTTAATACCAGTAAATCGAACTTTTCAAAGCTTTGAGGATTCTATGATGTGGTTAGATAATAATTAATCTACTTGTAAAATTTAACACAAAAACTGCCTAAATTCTTAACTTAATATAAATCTAAGTTCAAACTTAGGTTGTAAGGGTATATTAGAAAAACATTCAATTTATTCAAAGAGCTTTATACGTGGTTTTTTTAACAAAATTTTAATAGAGAAATATTTCCCTAATGGAAAACCCTACATACATTTGCAATAGAGAAATATTTCACTATTTAAACCTCTGATGGAAATATAAAGCAGTAGATAGAAATGAAGATATACAATAAAACATTTCTAATTTAGAAAAATAGAATGTTTTAAATAAAACAATAAATAAAATATTATGAAATTATTAAATAAAGTAAAAAGTATACATCAAGAAGCTTGCGTGTCAATTATTCTTAACACGCATAGAACCAAGCCAGACAATCAAAAAGATGAAATCAATTTAAAAAACCTAATTAAAGAGGCTGAAAACAGACTTCTTGAAGTATTTGATAAGCGATTGGTTTGGTCTATTATCGAAAATATAAATAAAGCTTCTGCAGCAATAAATCATAATTTTAATTTAGAAAGTCTAGTAATATATGCAAATAGGGATTTTGCGGAGTTTACTCGTTTGCCTGTAAAGGTAGAGGATAGGGTTGTAATTGATGATAACTTTACAACCAGAGATTTAATACGTGCTATGCATAGCGAGTCTGCTTATTATGTTTTGGTTATTAGTAAACAACAAGCAAGATTAATTGAAGCCTATGGTGATAATGTTGTAACGGAGTTAAAAGGAGAATTTCCAATGATAAATTCATTATATACAACTGATAAAACGAAATTAACTACCAATAAAGGACAAGATAATTTAGTAGAAGAATTTTTTAATCGCGTAGATAAAAATGTATTATCATCCGTAAAAGAGCATAGTCTGCCATTGTTATTAGTAACCGAAACACGTAATTTTTCTCATTATCAAAAAATTGCAGACAAGAAAGAGTTTATAATTGGTTATGTAAATGGTAATAATGATGATGAAACAGCACAAGAAATTGTTAAAAAAGCTTGGGAAACAATGTTACCTTTTATTAAAGAAAAAAATGTTTCTCGTTTACAAGAATTAAAAAAAGCAGTTTCTGAAGGGAAATATTTAAGCGATATAAATGAAATCTGGAATGCTATGCAATTCGGGAAAGGTAAAACCCTATTTGTAAAGTGTGGTTATTTTCAACCAGTAATTATAGAAGAAAATCAAATTTTAATAGCAAATATCAATAAGCAAGGTCAACTAAATTATATAGATGATATTATAGATGAAATGATTGAACTAAATATGTCATTTGGAGGAGACGTTGTGTTTGTAGAAGGAAATGAATTAGATAAATTTAAAGGCTTAGCCTTATTGACAAGATATTAAAAAAAACTAAAAAAAGAACGACTATTTTAAAGTTCATTATAAATATGGGAATGAAAAAATTAAATTTAATAGCAGTAGTATTGCTAATGGTATCAATCTCTGTTTTTTCACAAACAGAAAAAAATGCGAAACCTGTTAATGTACAAGAGGAGATTTTGTGTATTAGTCCAGAGGATATGGAAACTAAATTTATGAATTTAGTTAAAGTAGAAATGATTAAACGAAAGTTAGAAATTAAAGAAGAAGCAATGACTGCGGTTTCAGAAACGGAAACATTGTTACAATTAATTGAAGCTGGTGAGAAAGACAAAGCCATTGAAGAAGGTAATAGACTAATAGGAAAATTTAAAGTATTATTACATAGAGCTCCTTCGGCAAGTAAAATTTTGGTAGAAGTCAATTCAAAAAAAGATATGTTGATTTCGGATATTGAGACAGTAAAAAAATTGGTAGATGCAGCGAAGGTTGAAATGGAGAAAAGGCATTACCAAGATGCAGGATTTTTATTGAATAAGGTGAGAAGTGAAGTGGTAATTCAAAATATATTTATTCCTACAGCTACTTATCCTAAATCTATAAAAGTAGCAATAGCCCTTTTAAAAGAAGATGATGAAGAGGCTGCAAAAATAATATTACAAGAAGTATTGAGTACACTTGTAATCGAAAAAACAATACTACCAATTCCAATTCTTAAAGCAGAAGAGGCAATTGTTGCAGCAACTGTACTTGATATTAAATCAGACGATTATAAAAATAAAATAATAAATCTTTTAAATTTTGCTGACTATCAATTACACTTAGCAGAAGAAATGGGTTATGGTAAGAAAGATAAAGATTACGAAATTCTTTATAAATTAATGCACGAAACAAAAGACTCGGTAATTAAAGGGATAAATAGTAAAGAAGGTCTTGAAAAATCTAGAAGAGCCTTACGTAAATTTAGAGAAAGACTATTTCCAGAAAAATTAAATAAATAAAAAACATGAAAAAAATATTTAAAAGTAGTTTGTTAATTATTATACCAATAGGTTTATTAACTTCTTGTGGAGATATAAGCCAAAGGGTAGAAGGTAAACTAAACCAATTAGAACAAAAAGCTAACCAATTAGACTCTCTTGTTAATAAAGAGTTTGATAAGGTAATGGCTCTTGATACGTTAATTAATTTTGAAAATAAAAAAATAAAAAAACTAGATTCCATAATAAATAAATCTGCATCAAAAATTGATTCTATTGCAAGAGCTCAATTTAATATTTTTAAAAACAGGACTAAATAACTATTATGACAATAATCAATAAATTAAATAAATGGCATAAGCCAATCGCAATTCTAGCAATATTATGGAGTTTAGCTGGAGTAATTGTTTTTTTCTTTCATGTGCTTATGTCAGATGACACTATTGCTAAATTATCTATAGAACAGCAAAAAGTATTTTTAAACGAATCTATTTGGACAAATATCACCTTTGGAATAGCTGTTTTTAGCGGACTAATTGGTAGTGTTTTACTATTTCAGAAAAACAAATTAGCTACGTTATTACTTTCACTTTCCTTAGTTATTGGATTTGCTCAACTTTTGTATAATATTTTTATTGCAAATGCTTTAGAAATATATGGTTTTACTAGAATTTTAATGCCAGTACTTGTTATTTTAGTTGGGTTTTTCTTAGCTCTATATTCAAGAAAAGTCATTGAAAAAATAAAATAAACAATAATAATATAAAACAAATAAAAATGAAAAAAACAATTATAATCGTAGTAGTAACTCTAATGATATTTACTATTACATCTTGTAACGACAAGAAAACAGAAGTCACAGAAGTAGTAGAAAAAACAAAAGCCATTGCATATACACAACCTAAAGATGCGCCTGCAATGAGTCAAGACTCTTTAAACTTACGAATCAATGCAATTGTTGATGCTATTATTAGTAAAAGAAGAGTGCTAATAAAATCAGAAGCTTTAACAGCAGTATCGGAAACACAATTATTAGTACAATTAATAGAATCTGGCAAAACAAAAGAAGCTATTGAAGAAGGACATAGACTTATCGGAAAGTTTAAAGTGCTATTACTAAAAGATCCATCTGTAAGTACAATACTTGTTGATGCAAATTTTCATAAAGATATGTTAATTACAGATATTGAAACTGTAAAGAGTATCGTTAAAAAAGCAAAAACAGAGTTAAACAGTAGACATTATCAAGATGCAGCTGCTTTATTAAACAAGGTAAAAAGTGAAATTGTAATTCAAAATGTATTAATTCCTGCCGCAACTTATCCAGATACTATTAAAGTGGCAACTGCTTTATTAAAAGATGGAAAAACAGAAGAAGCAAAAAGTATTTTACAACAAACATTAAGTACTGTTTTTATTGAAAAAACAATTCTACCAATACCAATACTTAAAGCGGAGCAGTTTGTTATTGCAGCATCTAAAATAAAAGCTGATACAGAAAAATATTCAGAAACAGCAACAAACCTTATAAATCATGCAGATTATCAATTGCATTTAGCAGAAGAAATGGGGTATGGTAAAAAAGATAAAGCTTATGCTGAATTATATAAATCGTTACATGATTTGAAAGATTCTGTAATGAATAAATTAGATGCAACAGCTGAATTTAAATTGTCAGCAGAATTACTTAAAGAATTTAGAGAAACTAAATTCCCTGCAAAAATAAAATAATCTTATTAATACAGATAAGGTTATTATTATCTTATCTGTATTTTAAAATAATAGAAATTATGGAACTTTCATATTTTAAAAAACAATGGTGGATACCTGTTCTTTTTGGTATCACATTAATAATAATTTCCCTATTAAAACTCTCTGACCCATCAAAAGGTTTTATAGTTATTAAAATGATAATAGGATGGCTCATATTCACCAATGGTCTTGGTAACACTGTTTATGCTATAAAAAATAAAAAAGGTAATAAAAGTTGGCTGTGGTATTTATTTATAGGTCTTGTAGAAATTGGTTTAGGAGCAACAATAGTATTATACCCAACACTATTTGCCGAAACATTTGTTTTACTTGTAGGTATTTGGTTTATTTTCACGGCAATCTCAAGAATTAGTTATGGTATTTCATTAAAAAAAAGAAATGCACCATATTGGTGGCTTTTCATTATTTTTGGAATTGTAATTGGATTTTTAAGTTTTGTTGTAATTGCAAACCCTATTTTTGCTAAACTATACTTAGTTTATTTTATGGCAATAGCACTTATATTAGTTGGAATTACAGCTATTAGGTTTGGAATACAAATAAAAAAATTAACTTGAAAGACCTAACTATCATTCCGATAGAGGAGTAAAATGTTGATTGAACGGACACTGAAAAATTATTAAAAATAGATATCAAAATTACTATAATTTAGAGTAACTATTTCTGTGAAAACATTGTTTTAGAAAGAGTTAATGGTATTTGAAAAAGAGATTCTATTTAGAGAAAACCTTCTTTTCTGTAAACATACGCACAAAGAGCAACAAAAAATGCAATCAAACTGTATAATAGTACAAACTAATTTTAGTTTGTACTATTTCTTTTCAACATTTGAAGGTATTAATTATTTTCACTAATTTTACTACGTATAGCAATTTATAAACAACATTAAAAAGATTGTTTATTTATTATCACTAGCATTGCGTTATAAATCAAAGATACTTAATTGATTAGGATTGCTGTT
>CAZOQL010000109.1:0-7752 GCA_964582005.1 uncultured Flavobacteriaceae bacterium
TAATAAAAATAGGACTTAACAGTGTTTTTGTTTTTTTAAACGCAATGCTAGTGACGAGGAAACTATAATTACCCTTACACCTCTATTTCTAATTCGCCTTCTTTTTTGGTTGTTTCTAAATTAGAAAAAAGAGGAGGTCCAATAGTAGGAGTAAGCCCATATTCAAAACAATTATTTTCATATTCTGGAGCTATTTCTCATCTAACAGGACTAGGTATCAGAGGTTTTAGCATGTTATTACGTACCAATAGGTTTAATGATAACCACTCAATAATTAGTAACGTAGCATGGTATAATATAACCCAAAAACGAGGTGCTGTCACTTATTCGTGTAGTAAATTAGGGTTGTTTACTTATTACCCATATTATCAAGGAAGTGATTGTATTAATAGAATTGATAATACGTACAATAGTAGTCTATCATTTTCAAAAGTATTTAAAATTGCTAATACTAATACAAAAAGTTATAATGGTTTACAAAACACCTCTATTGAAAATACTATAACTTATGACGCATATAACAACCCTTTAGTTAGTGTATTATTGACGAAAGAGAATAATACAATTATTAAAACAGATATTAATATTATTGAATATGAACATAATTTAACAGGAACAACTTTAAATAATCCTTATTACATTGGTAAAATAACTAAAAAACAAACCAATAGTATTGTCGGTAGTGATAACTTTACAACAATATACTTATAACAATCAGATGTTATTATTAGAGCATAAAAAAAGAGGACATAATACTAATTTCATAAAAGACACATATACGTATGATGTTTATGGTAATATTTTAACAAAAACAATTTCAGCATCAAGCATGGCTAATAGGACTAGTAGTTTTGAATATGAGAATACTGGTAGGTTTGTAAAAAAGAGCATTGATATTGAAGGGTTACAAACCAATTATACCTATAGCAATAATGGTAATTTAGTAACAGAAACTAATCCTTATAATTTAACTACAACTTATGAATATGATATTTGGGGCAAACAAACTAAAAAAATTGACTATTTAGGAAATGTTACTAATATTATTTATTCAAGATCAGGGTCAACAGGAAAATCTAGTGTATCTGTTTTAAAACCAGATGGCAGCAAAACCTTTCAATTATTTGATCCTCAGGGAAGAATTTATTATCAACGTAGTTATGATTTTAGTGAAGAATGGATTTCTAAAAAAACTTTTTATGATATATATGATCGTGTTATTCAAGAGTCAGAACCGTCTAATTCTAGAAACTATCAATACAACTATTACAGTTTTGATGAATATGCTAGAAAAACACAGACAGCATTATTTAATGGTAAAACTACCAGTATAAGTTATAATAGTTTAGAAACAATAGCAACCGATGGTTATAAAACCGTTACTTCTATAAAAAATGCTATTGGACAAATAATAGAATTAATTGATAATGGAGGAACAATTCATTATGAATATTATGCAAGTGGTAAATTAAAGCAAACCAATTTTGATGGTAATATTACTACCATGGAATATGATGGTTGGGGTAAAAAAATAAAATTAATTGATACTTCTGCTGGTGAATATAATTATGAATATAATAATTTTGGCGAAAAAACTAAAGAGATAACACCTAATGGTCAAACAACTCATACATATAGTAACGTAGGAAAATTAACACAAAAACATGTTACAGGTAATGGAACAGATTTACTTTCTAATTATCATTTTGATAACTCTACTAAGTTACTTAATAGTATTACCACTAACCAAAACACAAGCTATTTTTATAAATATGATAATTATAAACGACTAAATAAAACTATTGAACAAAACAATGATTTTATATATGAAAATTCCGTAACGTATGATAATTTAAGCAGAAAAAATACTGAAAGAAAGAAAATCACATTTTTGTTAAATAATACTGTTAGTGATTTAGAAACCAAAAACGTATATAAAAATGGTTCTTTATGGAAAAAATTAAATAATTATACCCAAGCTGTTTTATGGCAATTAAACACGGTTAATAGGCGAGGACAAGTAACAGAAAATGTTTTAGGTAATAATCTTAAAGAAAACAATACTTATGATAATTATGGGTTTATCATAAGTATCTCTACTCAAAATAATCAAAATGAATTAATCAAATTAGGCTATAATTTTGATTCTCAAAGAAGTCTTTTAATGAGCAGAAGTAATAGTTTGTTTGATTATAATGAATCCTTTAATTACGATGATTTAAATAGATTAATTAGGTTTACTAATATTAATGGTGAAGAAGAATCACAGATTTATGATAATAAAGGTAGGATTACACATAATAGTTTAGGTCGTTACTATTATAATTATACTAAGCCATATCAAGCTTCAGAAATAAAGCTATCTTCTATTGGTTATGACTTTTATCAAGAAAGGCCAAGTCAACAAATTTTTTATAATTCATTTAAAGCACCTGTTAGTATTACAGATGATGGTCATGATAGAATGTATTTTTATTATAATGTATTTCAACAGCGTGCTAAAACAATTTATGATCGCCAACCTGGGGTTGGTTATAATAAAGAAAAGTACTTCACGTATGATGGAAATGTAGAAATAAAAAAAAATAACACTACTAATGAAACTGAAATTTTAACTTATATTGGTGGCGATGCGTACTCAGCTCCTGTAATTTACAAAAGTAATGGTGTAATTAATAAATTTGAATACTTACATCGTGATTATCAAGGTACAATTATAGCAGTTAGTAGCCAACAAGGTAATTTAATTGAAAAACGCGCGTTTGATGCTTGGGGTAATATTGCACATATAACCAATGAAGAAGATCATAGTTTAGATAAACTTACTGTTATAGATAGAGGTTATACAGGTCATGAACATTTAGAAAATGTAGCTTTAATTAATATGAATGCGCGGTTATATGATGCTAAGTTACATCGTTTTTTAGCACCAGACAATTATATACAAGACGCTTATAGTACTCAAAATTATAATAGATATGGCTATGTTCTTAATAACCCTTTGAGTTATACCGACCCTAGTGGAGAAATAACAGTTGCTGCTGCTGCATTAATTGGAGCCGGAATTGCTGTTTTAACCAATGGTGTTATTAATTCATTTAACCACGAGCCTTTTTTTCAAGGAGTACTTCGGGCAGGTTTTAATGGTTTTTTTATGGGAGCATTTGCAAATGGCATTGGCTTTGCGGCTGGTAGTTTTACGAATGTTGGAAACCAAATTGCTTTTCAAACTACAGCACATGCTGTTCTTGGAGGTGTAATGACCCATAGTAGTGGTGGTAAATTTATTCATGGCTTTATTTCTGGTGCTGCGGGCTCATTATTTGCAACAGCTACAGGGAATGCTTTAAGTAATGTGAAAAATGTATATTTGCATGCTGGCGGCATGGCTCTTGCTGGTGGTTTTGGTGGAGGTATAGCTAGTGAAATATCTGGTGGTAATTTTTGGGACGGCTTTAGAAACGGTCTTATTAGTGCTGGGCTTAATCATGCTGCGCATACTGTTTATAATACTGCTACAACAGCTATAACAATTAAAAAAATGTTAATTAAACATGGCTATAAGGCGAAAGGAATACCAACATATACACATAAATACATTAAAGATATGATTAATAAAATACCTTATTTAAAAGAATGGTATGAAAACGGAGGAAGTCCAGATTATGATTGGACAAATAAAGGGAACTTTAAAGGTGAGTATTTTAATGGGAAAGTGTATTTTCAAGCATTATTCCTTAACTCAAATTATGATTTATTATCAACAGCATTTCATGAGTTTTATCACGCATCTCAAACTTATTCAGGTTTAACAGCAACATTAGTAAAACAATATGGACAAGTAACTGAATTTTCTCTTAGTAGATCAATTCTAGAAGTTGGTGCATATTCATTTCAAATGTCTTTAGGTGACACATCTGTTTCATCCCAATTATTAAAATATCAACAAAGGGTTAATCGAAGTCTTTCTTATTTTAACAATTAAATCATTATGAAATTAATTATATACTTTATTACAATTAGTTTCTTATTCTCTTGTAATTCTAAAGATGAATTAAGAATAACCTTATTAAACAATAAGATAAACTCTTTTGATTTCCAAAAAGACAATCGCTTTAAAAATAAAAAAACAATATTAAAAATAAAAATTGAAAATTTAAGCTCTGAAAATTTTATTATTTCCAATTATTGTTTTCCTAATAGAAATAATAATTGTACTAGTTCTATAGCGTTTCCGTCTTTTAATAATCAATTAGATTTAAATAATTTAGAAATAAAAAATAATGATTATAACGTTAAAATAAAATGGTATTTTTCTTTACCAACAGATGATTTTTTTAAAAATAAAATGGTGAATGACTCAATAATTAATCAACAATATAAAGATTTAGATTATACAAATGATAATTTTATTTTTTTTAATAAGAGCTTAACAAAAAATTTGATTTTTATTAAGTCTAAAGAAATTTTATATTTTGAAACATTTATTCATTTGCCTGTCAATTATAAATTTCACCAATACATAGAACTTTCTAAAGAAAAAACATATAATGCTAATTTAATTATAAACTCAGATACCACAAATATTAAAAAATATTTAACTTGGTCACAATTAAAAAATATAGAAGAAAATAACTATAAATTATTTCATGGTACAATTACCTCAAAAAACACTGTTCCTATTGAGTTTGTAGATTAATGTTATTGACTACATGTAATAATTCCAAAAAAGCTATTTAAATAAATCTTCAACCAAGATGTTTAAAACTGGGTTGTTGTTTTAAAATCAACTTTGTTTTTTAGCACCAGACAATTATATACAAGACGCTTATAGTACTCAAAATTATAATAGATATGGCTATGTTCTTAATAACCCTTTGAGTTATACCGACCCTAGTGGAGAAATAACAGTTGCTGCTGCTGCATTAATTGGAGCCGGAATTGCTGTTTTAACCAATGGTGTTATTAATTCATTTAACCACGAGCCTTTTTTTCAAGGAGTACTTCGGGCAGGTTTTAATGGTTTTTTTATGGGAGCATTTGCAAATGGCATTGGCTTTGCGGCTGGTAGTTTTACGAATGTTGGAAACCAAATTGCTTTTCAAACTACAGCACATGCTGTTCTTGGAGGTGTAATGACCCATAGTAGTGGTGGTAAATTTATTCATGGCTTTATTTCTGGTGCTGCGGGCTCATTATTTGCAACAGCTACAGGGAATGCTTTAAGTAATGTGAAAAATGTATATTTGCATGCTGGCGGCATGGCTCTTGCTGGTGGTTTTGGTGGAGGTATAGCTAGTGAAATATCTGGTGGTAATTTTTGGGACGGCTTTAGAAACGGTCTTATTAGTGCTGGGCTTAATCATGCTGCGCATTATGGCTATAATGTTGTTAAGACAGTGAATGAATTTAAAAGAATGTTAGTAAAAGCGAATATAACTCCTTCAGGAAAACCTACATATTCAATAAAGTACATTAAAGATATGATTGAGATAATACCTTTATTGAAGGATTGGTACGAAAGAGGCGGTAGCCCTAAAATTTACAAATATAAAGCGAATAATAATGATATGGGAGCTTATGATTTGCGTACAAAAGATATTTCATTGAATTTTTTAAATATTAAGACTAATTTTGAATTGGCATCAACTATTTTACACGAATCATTTCATGCATATCAAGATGTTTTCGGTATAATTGATAACGTAATTAGTATCTATGGTCCTTATTCTCGATACTCTCCATAAGGGGTGTTCTAGAAGCACAGGCTTATTCGTTTCAATATTCTCATACAGGTTCAAAAGCTGCTTATTCTGGCTATTTAAAATATTCAAAATGGTATTAATATTTAAAAAAATGACATACAAACTTATAGTTTTAATTTTTTTAATGTACTCGTGTAATTCGAAAAGTAATGAAAATAGATTAATAATTTCTTTAAAAAATAAAAGTCTAGTTACCTATTGCTCTGACACTGAATGCAGTAAAGATGTAATGTATTTAAATGAAAATTATTACAATTATTTTAACAAATCAAAAAATATTTTACATATAAAAATTGAAAATAAAAGTAAAAAAAATTATTTATTAATGTTAACTAATTCTTCAAATTATTTATTTAAAAAGACTTCTTTTCCAAACAAATTATATGGGTTAGATTTAGAAAACTTGGTTGTAAGTAACAATTCAACCAATAAAAGAGTAAAGCATTACAATTCTTTTGTTAATGAAATAATAAATAATTGTGAGAATTACACGGATTCAAATTTTTTAAAAACACACAATAAATTAGGTTATAGTAATAAAAATAATTGGCTGATTAAAAATAATAATATTTCCAAACAAATTATACAATTACCTTCAAATCAAGTTGTTTATTTTGAAACTTTTGTAAACTTACCTTTTAATAAATACTCTTCAGGTAGTTTTCAATCGGTAGAATTAAATAGAGATAATAAATATAGTTGTAAAATTACAATAAACTCAGATACCACAAATATTAAAGAACACTTAACTTGGTCACAATTAAAAAATATAGAAGAAAATAACTATAAATTATTTCATGGTACAATTACCTCAAAAAACACTGTTCCTATTGAGTTTGTAGATTAATGTTATTGACTACATGTAATAATTCCAAAAAAGCTATTTAAATAAATCTTCAACCAAGATGTTTAAAACTGGGTTGTTGGTTTAAAATTAACTTTGTTTTTTAGGAGTTTTTTAAAAAAATCTAAGGCACTCTAATTATTTGACCAAAGAAAATAGCATTCATAAAGAGTTTATTAGTACCATACCAAGCACCTCTAAAATTAGGATTATCGGCAAAAAGAACGACTCTTCCTTTACCAATTCTACTAACAATAATTGCTGCCGATTTTGTGATGTAGTTATCAATATTTGCTTGCGTTACATAACCATCAACATGTGGTTTTTTTGTATACTTTACTACTGTTGAAAATCGATTTTTACTAGGCGATAAAAAAACTTTATTTTTTTTATAAACGGGTAGAATTTTATCATAATAACCGTAAGCTAATGGATGTGTTATATCTAAATCAACATTAAAAATGGCACCGCCAATACTTTGTTTACCTAAAGTACCTCTTGCATCTTCGTATGCAATTCGCTGTTTTGTTGAATCTTTAACTTTTTTAATTAATTTTTCGTTGACTATTTTATTTTTAATAGCCCAAGAACTTGCTGTTTTAATGGTAATTAACGTATTGCCTTGTGCAACCCAAGTTTTTAATCTATCCTTACTTTTTTGGCTTAATAAATTGTAATTCCCCGAAACTAAAACAATGACATTGTATTTGTTCAAATCTATCTTATAAAAAATATTTTCAGGAACTTTTGATATTGGCATTTGAAAACGTTTTTCAAAGAGATGCCAAACTTCACCAGATTCATAAGAGGAAACGCCGCCTGTAACTAACATCATTACTTTGGGTTGTACCACAGTTTTAAAATTAGAGCTACCTAAATCCACACCTTTTAAACTATAACCAGTACTGGTAGAATATACTTGTATGTTATATTGTTGGGTTGCTTCTTTAATTAGTTTAAATAGTTTTTCTTGTTCTATTTTTTGAATACTAACGGGTATTAATAAACTACCTCTGTTAAAAGTGATTTTTTCTCCATTTGCAATTATGGTAGCCGATTTTGTTGCAGTTTTAACTAGAATACCTTTTGCAAGATTCAAGTTACAAATGCAACTTTAGGGTTAAACAATAATTTATTCATTAC
>CAZOQL010000110.1:0-7603 GCA_964582005.1 uncultured Flavobacteriaceae bacterium
TACCAATCTATTTTCAATATATTTGCTTTTATAATAAATTTGGAATGAAGGCATTAAAATATCTAAATAAATACTTTATTAAATACAAATCGCGTTTGATTTTTGGTATTTTAATAACGGTCTTATCTAAGGTTTTAGCGGTTCAAATTCCTTCGTTTATTAAAAACTCTTTAAATATTGTTGAGGACTACAATAAAGGCTTAATTACGGATATTTCTATCGTAAAATCAACTTTATTAGTAAACATATTACTCATAATTAGTGCTGCTTTACTATCTGGATTTTTTACTTTTTTAATGCGTCAAACCTTAATAGTAATGTCTCGTTTAATAGAGTATGATTTAAAAAATGAAATATTTCAACAATATGAAAATTTATCCTTAAGCTTTTATAAAAAAAACAGAACAGGCGATTTAATGAACCGTATAAGTGAAGATGTTGGCAAGGTGCGTATGTATTTTGGACCTGCCATAATGTATTCTATTAATATGTTAATTCTTTTTTCTGTTGCATTAACCAAAATGATGAGTATAGATGCAACATTAACTCTTTATACTTTATTACCATTGCCAATTTTATCCGTTTCCATTTATTTTTTAAGTAGAGTAATTCATAAGCGAAGTACATTGGTGCAAGAATATTTATCTAAATTAACCATTTTAGCGCAAGAAACTTTTTCAGGAATACACGTTATAAAAGCATATGCTATTGAGCAACAAACGGTTGCTGATTTTGACATTTTGGCTATTGAAAGTAAAGAGAAAAACATCTCTTTATTTAAAGCACAAGCATTGTTTTTTCCATTAATGATACTGCTAATTGGTATTAGTAATATTTTGGTAATTTATATTGGAGGAATGCGCTACATAAATGGTGAAATTTCTAATATTGGTATTATTGCAGAATTTATTATTTATGTAAACATGCTTACTTGGCCAGTTGCCGTTGTTGGTTGGGTAACATCCATCGTACAACAAGCGGAAGTTTCTCAAAAAAGAATTAATGAATTCTTAGAAGAAGAACCTAGTATTAAAAACACGGTAAAAAAAGAAACAACCATTAACGGAAGTGTTAAATTTAACAAGGTTAGTTACACCTATGAAGATACTAATATTACTGCCTTGAAAAATATTAGTTTTGAAATTAAAAAAGGGGAAACATTAGCTATTTTAGGAAAAACTGGCTCGGGAAAATCTACCATTGCAAATTTAATTGCTCGATTATATGACCCTAGTAAAGGCGAAATTACTTTGGATACTATTCCTATTAAAAAAATAAACCTCACAAGCTTAAGACAACAAATTGGCTTTGTACCTCAAGACGCTTTTTTATTTTCTGAAACCATAAAGGATAATATCCGCTTTGGAAAATTTGATGCTTCTGATTTAGAAGTAGAGAATGCTGCAAAAAACGCCAATGTACATAAAAACATTATGGCATTTACACATCAATACGATACTATGGTTGGTGAAAGAGGCGTAACTCTTTCTGGTGGACAAAAGCAACGTGTTTCTATCGCTCGAGCAATTATCGGCAAGCCAAAAATATTACTATTTGACGATTGTTTATCTGCTGTAGACACTAAAACGGAAGAAATTATTCTTAAAAACTTACAAAAAATAAGTGCTAATATAACTACCATTATTATCAGTCATCGAATTTCTTCGGTTAAAAATGCCGATGCTATTTTAGTTCTAGAAGATGGCGCATTAATACAACAAGGTACACACAAAGAGCTAAAGAACCAGAAAGGATATTACCAAGACATTTACAAACAGCAATTAGAAGAAGAATGATTTTATACAATGATATTGCATAAAAAAATCTACTTATAAAGTAAATATTTAGCTCTAGTAGATTTAAAATATTTTAAATCTTGCAGCCAGCTTTTACGTATTTCACGATACGTATACCCTTTTTCAATTTGTTTTTGTAATTTTTTTGTGCCAGCTAATTTTGTAAAAAATGGATTGAAAAATTTTGTTTTATCATCCGTAGAAACATAAGCTTCAAGTAACCATTCTAAATTTAAGTGAGCTAATTTTTTTACGTTTCTTAAATCTTGTCCAAAACAAATTTTATTTTTATGTTTTGGTTGTTTTGCACCAAAATTTGGTTTTGGCGTAAATTGGAAGGAATTATATTTTTTATCTAAAAATGGCGAGCCATAAATTTGAAATTGCATTTCGGTACCACGACCACAACTTACATTGGTTCCTTCAAAAAAAGCTAAACTCGGGTATAGATTAATCGATGTTACATTTGGTAAATTAGGCGAAGGAATTATAGGTAAATCATATGCCATTTGATGCTTGTAATTTTTAAGTGGTATAACAACTAAGTCACATTGCACACCATTTTTCAACCATTTTTCACCATTGATCATTTGTGCGTATTCACCAATGGTCATTCCGTAAACTAACGGAACTGGATGCATACCAACAAACGATTTATGTTCCTTTTCTAACATTGGTCCATCAACATAATGCGCATTAGGGTTTGGTCTATCCAATACAATTAATTTAATATTTGCTTCGGCACAAGCTTCCATTACGTAGTGCAAGGTAGAAATATAGGTGTAAAACCGTACGCCTACATCTTGAATATCAAATAATACTACATCAATACCTTTTAATTGTTCGGCACTTGGTTTTTTGTTTTTACCATATAAAGAGATAATAGGTAAATTTGTTTTTTTATCGATGCCGTTTTTAATGTATTCACCAGCATCCGCTTTTCCTCTAAAACCATGTTCTGGCGCAAAAACAACCTGTAAACCTTCAAATTGTGCTTTTATATAATCTACCAAATGCGTAGTTACTTTTTTAACACCTGTAGTTCTTTCATCAACTGCATATTTTCTTTTAAAACTAACTCGCGAAGTTTGATTGGCTACAATGGCAATATTTTTATTTCGGATTAAAGGCAAATAATCTTGAAATTGATTTGCGCCAACAATAATTGGTGCAACTTTACTCTCTGTAGTAAAAGGAATCGGTTCTTTTTTTACTTGTTTTGTTTTACTTCCACAAGAAACCAGAGAAAGAGAAATAATAAACCAAATAAAATAGGTATTTTTGAAACTGAAATTGAATTGCATCTATAGTGAATTATGAATTATTTATAGCCAAGCGTCTAATCGCTCATAAGAAGGATAAAAGTAGTATTTCTTCTTCAATAATAAAAATTGCCATCGTGTCAATTGCAGTTAGCATGGTTGTTATGATTGTAAGCATTTCAACAGGCATAGGTTTGAAAAACAAAATAAAAGAAAAAATAGCCGCTTTAAATGGACATATTCTTATTTCTAACTTTAATCAAAACAACAATTTAAATACGGAAAATCCAATCTCTACAAAACAAAATTTCTATCCAAATTTTAAAAATGTTTCTGGCATCAAAAACGTACAGACATTTGCTTCAAAAATTGGTATTATTCGAACTGAAAAAGATTTTGAAAGCCTTACTTTTAAAGGCGTTGACCCTAATTATGATTTTTCTTTCTTTGAAGAGTATCTAGTTGATGGCAAGCTAATAAAATTACAAGAAAAGGCAATTAATGAAGTGTTGATTTCAAAAATAACTGCCGATAGATTGGGTTTAAAAGTTGGAGATAAATTTACTATGTGGTTTTTTAAAAATGCATCTGAAAAACAAGGTTTAGATATCCAATCAAATACAAAAGCGCGCTCCTTAAAAATTGTTGGTGTTTTCAATTCTGGCGTTATAGATTTTGATAAAAACTTCCTTATTGGTGATCTTAAAATCATACAACGCCTAAATAAATGGAAAAAAGATGAAGTTGGCGGTTTTGAAATTTTACTAACCGATTTTAATACCTTAGAACAAAAAGGAATAGAAATTTACGATACTATTGACCCAACATTAAACGCACACACAATAGCCGATAAAAATAAAGGGTTATTTGAATGGCTAAATATGTTTGATGTTAATATTAGACTTATTATCATAATAATGATAATCATTTCTGGCATTAATATGATTACTGCCTTATTGGTTTTAATTTTAGAAAGAACACAAATGATTGGTATTTTAAAATCTTTAGGAAATTCAAATAAAAGCATTCAAAAAATATTTTTATACAATGCTGGCTACCTTATTTTAAAAGGTTTGTTTTGGGGTAACCTTATAGGAATTGGTTTATTATTACTGCAAAAATATTTTGGCTTAATCACCTTGAATCCTGAGCATTATCTGGTCAACAAAGTGCCAGTTTATTTAAATTTTAGTTATATACTTTTATTAAATATTGGCACTTTATTATTATGCTTAGTAATGCTTATAGTACCTACATTTATGGTTAGTAGAATAAACCCTGTAAAAGCAATTAAATTTCAATAAAAAATTTAAAATGAAAAAAACATCTTTATTAGTAACTATTATATTCTTATTTGTTAATTGTCTTAGCAATGTTAAAACCAAACCAAAAACTACGAATACTAGTATAAAGAATAAAAACCTGATTCAAACAAGTAACAAACAAAAAGTATTTGCTAATAATTATAAAAGTGCGGTAATCCGAACAACTAAATTTGCCAATAATTTAGATTTTAATTTGGATTATATTCGTGAAAAAGGTTTGCCTGATAAAAAATATTTAGCTGAATTTTTAGGTTTGTACCTAAAATTAAATAAAGCAGTTACATCCGTAAAGGGAAAAGAAGCTCTAAAAAAAAGGATAGAGCCATTCTACCAAAAAACGTTAGATCCAAAATTTCATAATATGGCATTGGTAAATGACAAACTATTTAAAAAGAATAGTATGTCGTATATGCGAATTATGTGGTTACTACAAAAATTAGATTTTGATATTACTTTTTATAAGCAAGAATTAGCCAAAGTACAAAAAAGAATGGATAAGCACATGAAAGTAAGAGGCGAATGGCAACGCGCTGTATTTGACAAATATTATGATTTTTTTAAACTAAAAAAACCTATAGAATTACAAAATGCAAAAAAATCAAAAGGACCAATCGGCTTAAAAAAACCAATATCCTTTTACACTAGAACAAACGCCTACATTTTAACTCATTTTGTTTTTGCAGCTTATGATTATGGTAATAAACAAGAACAAATCCGTTTTAATACTAATGAAATTAAGTATTTAAAAGATATTTTACCTCAAATTATTAAAAAATTCGAACTAAAGAACAACGATGATATCGTTGCCGAGTTACTTACTTGCCAAGTTTTTATTGGCGATACTAACACTAAAGAATTCAAAACATCGTATGCGCGGTTATTAAGTCGTCAAAATAAAGACGGTTCTTTTGGTAGCTACGAACGGGTTCGAAAAAAAATAGGGAACGATGTAGAGTTTAGACAGTATTTACATACAACATTAGTCGCTTTAGAAACTTTAGTTGAATTTGAAGATAGAAAACATTTTTCGAGTTAAAGTTTAATTAAATTTTAATCGAAATTATCAATTCAAATAGTTAAATTTGCAGTATAATTTCGATTAAAAAAACAACTAAAATTTAAAAACATGAAATACGATATAATCATTATAGGCTCTGGTCCTGGCGGATATGTTACCGCAATTAGAGCTTCTCAATTAGGATTTAAAGTGGCTGTTGTAGAAAAAGAGCATTTAGGCGGAGTTTGCCTAAATTGGGGTTGTATCCCGACAAAAGCCCTATTGAAATCAGCGCAAGTTTATGATTATTTAAAACACGTAGATCAATATGGTTTAAAGGCCGAAGCTATTGATAAAGATTTTTCTGCTGTAGTAAAAAGAAGTAGAAATGTTGCCGATGGTATGAGTAAAGGTGTGCAATTTTTAATGAAAAAAAATAAAATTGACATTATAGAAGGTTTTGGTAAAATTAAAACTGGTAAAAAAGTAGCTGTTACCAATAGCGAAGGGAAAACAACCGAATATAGTGCCGATCATATTATTATAGCAACTGGAGCTCGTTCGCGCGAGTTACCATTTATGCCAATTGATGGCAAAAAAGTAATAGGTTATCGTGGTGCTTTAGCATTATCTGAACAACCTAAAAAAATGATTATTGTAGGTTCTGGAGCAATAGGCGTAGAATTCGCTTATTTCTATAATGCTATGGGAACCGATGTAACTATCATAGAGTATTTACCAAAAATTGTTCCTTTAGAAGACGATGAAGTTTCTAAACAATTTGAACGTTCGTTAAAAAAACAAGGAATTAAAATAATGACCAATTCCAGTGTAACTGCTGTAGATATTTCGGGTAAAGGTGTTAAAGCCAGCTTAAAAACTAAAAAAGGAGAAGAAACCCTAGAAGCAGATATTTTATTATCGGCTGTTGGTATAAAATCAAATATTGAAAATATTGGTTTAGAAGATGTTGGTATTGTGGTAGATAATGACAAAATCTTAGTCAATGATTTTTACCAAACTAATTTACCAGGTTATTATGCAATTGGCGATGTAGTTCCTGGTCCAGCATTAGCACACGTTGCTTCCGCAGAAGGCATTACTTGTGTTGAAAAAATTGCAGGTTTACACGCCGAAGCAATTGATTATGGTAACATACCAGGTTGTACGTATGCAACACCCGAAATTGCAAGCGTTGGTTTAACCGAACAGGCATGTAAAGAACAAGGTTTAGATATTAAAGTTGGTAAATTTCCATTTTCGGCATCTGGTAAAGCAAGTGCTGCAGGAACTACCGATGGTTTTGTAAAAGTGATTTTTGATGCTAAATATGGCGAATGGTTAGGTTGTCATATGATTGGTGCTGGTGTTACCGATATGATTGCCGAAGCTGTTTTGGGTAGGAAATTAGAAACTACAGGTCATGAGGTTTTAAAAACAATTCATCCTCATCCTACAATGAGCGAAGCTGTTATGGAAGCAGTTGCCGCTGCTTATGATGAAGTTATACATTTGTAGAAAGATATATAATTTAAAAAATCCATCCTATAATTTGATGGATTTTTATAAGTTCCATTATTTCTTCTTTCATTTTTAATCTCAAAATTTAAAGTATCTTTAATATTTGAAGTAATATCAGAACCTCCAAGAATATTTTCAATGTTGTTACTTTACATTTGTTTTGTGTTCCAGTATATGTTTTGGAAATTATACCAATTTTATCATACTCAAAAAAAATACAAGTATTAATATTACCGTCTTTTTTTGATACGTTATTGCAGAAATTAATTGACTCGATATGTTATACGCATATTTAGTATATCCACCACGTTTATTTATTTTATAATGTGATTTTCCATTTTTAAATCCATAAAAAAAATTATTTTCTGCAATATCATTATAAACTACTGGTGTTAAACTAGTAAGACGGATTTCTTTTATATTTTGAGCAAAAGATAAAGTTTGTTATAAATAAAATAAGCAGTTGTAATTTCATAGTTTTGAATTAATTGAAATCATACGAATTTGATTATTTTTAATTTACCAACTCCGTTAGTTTTTCAAAAGTTGTTTTGGCGTTTTTATTTTGATACAAAATTTGATAAACAGCATCTAAAATTGGTGTTTTTGCTTTATTTTTCTTATTAATTTTAAAAGCACTTTTGGTGGCGTAATAACCTTCGGCAACCATATTCATTTCCATCATGGCAGATTTTACCGTAT
>CAZOQL010000111.1:0-7587 GCA_964582005.1 uncultured Flavobacteriaceae bacterium
CCAAAAATAAGGGATTCTCAAGCTATTTAAAAAAGAAACTTTCGGATAGTTGTGAGTTTGATATGTAAAATATGCATTTTTTCATTAAATTTATAATCAATTGTCCAATTATTAATATCACATATTTTCTTAACAATTGCCAATCCTAAGCCTATAGAGCTGGTGTTTTTCGTTTCTTTTTTAAAGCGATTAAATAAATTGTTTGGATCTTGTGTTGGAATATTGCCCGAATTTGAAAAAATCAAACTGTTATTTTTAAATGTAATATTAATAAAGCCATTGCTTATATTGTGTTTAATAGCATTGCTTATTAAATTAGATAGTAACGCATCTACAAGGGTTTTGTTTGATAGAATCACTTGGTTTTCGAGTGATTTGCTAATCGTTAAATTTTCATTTTCAATGAAGTCTTCATATATTTCTAACTTATTTTCAATACATTTTTTTAAATTTATTTTTTCAGTTAAGTTATATTGTTGATTGTCAACTTTGGCTAACATTAATAGTGCTTTATTTAATTTTGACAATCTATTTCCTGCTTGGTAAACCGAGTGAAGTTCTTTAGTTTGTACTTGTGTAAAATTATTAGATTGTAATAAAAGTTCAATTTTTGATTGCATTATGGCAAGTGGTGTTTGCATTTCATGCGAAGCATTTTCGGTAAACTCTTTTAAATTATTAAAATCCGTTTGTAATTTACTAGTCATATTTTTTATGGACCCGTTTAATTCTTGAAATTCATCTATTTGTGAACTTTCTAATTTAATAGGCTCTTGATCTTGAATAGAAAATTTTTTTAATTGATTTAAATTATCATAAAAAGGTTGCCAAATGTTTTTTGCTAATTTTGTGTTTAAAATCCATAACCCAGTTAATAGTAAAGAAATAATAGCAATAATGTAAATAATAATTGCCGACACAAAATCTTGGTTATTAACTAAGGAGTTTCTAGTTGTAATTTTGTATTGTTTATCTCTAATAGTTTTGTAAGCAGTTAATTGCCTGAAAACATCAAATTCTTTAACACTTGAAATATAAACTGCGGTATCTTTAAAAATTAAGGTGTCTTTAGGGAAATTTAGATCTTTAATATTTCCAATTTCTTCGTACTTAATTGTAGTTAATGGGTAATTATATTTTAAATTTGCTACAACCTCTTTTTTAGAGTAGACTAATTTTTTATCTAACCATTGATTTATTTCCTTGGTTAAAATAAAGTAAAGTAAAATTACAGATATCAAAAATGCAATACCCGAAAGAATTAAATACGCAATACTTGTTTTTTGAATTAACTTCATGAAATAGCTGTAAATTTATATCCTAAACCATACATGGTTTGTAAATAATCATTACCACCATTTTTTTTAATTTTTTTTCTAAGATTTCCCATATGGGTATAAATAAAATCAAAACTGGCAGACATTTCTATATCATCACCCCATAAATGAGCGGCAATAGATTCTTTGGTGATAACTTTATCTACATTGGTAATAAAATATAAGAGTAAATTAAATTCTTTTTTGGTTAGAATAATTGGTTTTTTATGAATAGTTACTGTTTTTGATCTGGTATCAATTTCTATTTCGTTAAAACGGATAGTTTCCTTACCATCAAATTTTTTTCTTCTAATTAACGAGTTGATTCTTGAGTTTAATTCGGCTAAATGAAATGGTTTGGTAATATAATCATCGGCACCTAAGTCTAAGCCTTTTAATTTATCGTCTAAAGAATTATTTGCGGAAACTATTAGAACACCAGTATTTGGTGTTTTTTCTTTAAGAATTTTTAAAAAATTAATCCCATTACCATCGGGTAAATTAATATCCAATAAAATAATATCATAAACAGTTTCTATTATTTTGTCTTCGGCTTCAAATAATGTGGTTGATTTGTCACAAATAAAATCACCTTTCTCTAGATAACTAGCAATAGTATCTAATAATTCTATTTCATCTTCTATAATAAGTATTTTCATAGAGCATAAATATTTATCTATTATACTAAAACGAATAATAAATACGTTTTAGTATAATTGAGTTTGCTACAGATAAGGTATGTTTTTATGTACTAGGTAAAATTTTTCCAACACAATCGCCAAAACCAATACGAACATTTTCGTTTTCACAATGCGCACGCATAATTACAGTATCATTATCATTGATAAATTTACGTGTAGAACCATCATTTAATGTTATAGGGTTTTGTCCACGCCACGTTAACTCTAACATAGAACCGTAACTATCTTTTGTTGGTCCAGAAATTGTACCACTTCCCATCATATCACCCGATCTTACATTACAACCATTCACCGTATGATGCGCTAATTGTTGTACCATTGTCCAATACATATATTTAAAATTAGAGTTGGCAACAATAGTTTCTTCACTGTTTTCTGGTTGAATGCCTACTTGTAAATGAATGTCATAACTCTTTTGCCCAGCAACTTGTAAATAAGGTAATGGCATTGGGTCTTGTTTAGGATTATCCACTCTAAAAGGTTCAAGAGCATCTAAAGTAACAATCCAAGGAGAAATTGTTGACGCAAAACTTTTTCCTAAAAAAGGGCCTAATGGTTGGTATTCCCAACCTTGAATATCTCTTGCAGACCAGTCGTTAAATAACACTAAACCAAAAATATTTTCTTCGGTATCTTCTATTGAAATACGTTCTCCTAAATGATTTGCATCTGTAGTGATAAATGCCATTTCTAATTCAAAATCTACCAATTTGGATGGTCCAAAATTGGGAGATGTACTTCCTTCGGATGGTTTTGATTGTCCGTATGGTCTATGAATTGGTGTGCCAGATGGAATAATAGAAGAGCTTCTTCCGTGATATCCAATAGGAACGTGTACCCAATTTGGCATCAATGCATTTTCTGGATCTCTAAATAAAGAACCAACATTGGTCGCATGCTCTTTACTAGCATAAAAATCGGTATAATCACCAATATTAACAGGTAAAAGCATTTCTATATCTGTTATATTGAAGATAGCAACCTCTTTATTTTTTGTATTGTTTTGTAATTCGGCATTATTAATGTCAAAAATATCGACTATTCTATTTCTTACCAAGCGCCACGTTTTTCTGCCATCCGAAATAAAATCATTCAAGGTGTCTTGCATAAAAATATCTTCCGTTAACGGAATATCTTTAAAATACCCCAATTGATGTAAAGCACCTAAATCTATAGCGTAATTTCCAATTCGTGTACCAATAGTTGTGATGTTTTCTTTGGTAAGAAATACACCAAAAGGAATGTTTTGAATGGGAAAATCGGAATTTTTATCTACCGTTAACCACGATTTTCTATCTGGATTATTTGCTGTTATTTTCATATATAAAATGTTATTAAAAGATGTTCATAAATTTTCATCAAATATACTCGAAACTTTATTATTAAAAAACGAATTGTAGTATTTTTGAATTTAATTCAACAAGCGACACAATGAAAGATAAACAAATTTTCAAACTCATAAAAAAAGAAAAAAAACGTCAAATTAACGGTTTAGAACTTATTGCTTCCGAAAATTTTGTAAGTAAAGATGTTTTGAAAGCTGCAGGATCTATATTGACTAATAAATATGCCGAAGGTTATCCGGGAAGACGGTATTATGGTGGTTGTGAGGTTGTTGATGAGATTGAGCAAATAGCTATTGACAGAGCAAAAGTACTTTTTGGAGCAGCTTATGCCAATGTGCAACCACATTCGGGTTCGCAAGCAAATGCAGCAGTTTATCACGCTATTTTAAAACCAGGTGATAAGATTTTAGGATTTGATTTATCGCATGGCGGACATTTAACACACGGTTCACCTGTTAATTTTTCGGGTAAATTATATAAAATTGTTGCCTATGGTGTAGATGAAAAAACAGGTAGAATTGATTATGATAAGTTGGAAGAAATTGCTTTAAAAGAAAAACCAAATCTAATAATTGCTGGTGCATCTGCGTATTCTCGCGATATGGATTTTGAACGTTTTAGAAAAATTGCCGATAAAGTGGGCGCTTTATTAATGGGCGATGTATCGCATCCAGCAGGTTTAATTGTCAAAGGTATTTTAAATGATCCAATACCACATTGTCATATTGTTACTACCACAACGCATAAAACTTTACGTGGTCCTCGTGGTGGCATGATTTTAATGGGTAAAGATTTTGAAAATCCGTTTGGTATAAAATTAAAGAATGGAAATTTACGTAAAATGTCGGCTATTATGAATTCGGCTATTTTTCCAGGAATGCAAGGCGGACCATTAGAACATATTATTGCAGCGAAAGCTGTTGCTTTTGGAGAAGCATTAACCGATGATTTTTTACATTACCAAATACAAGTTAAGAAAAATGCCCATGCAATGGCGGAAGCTTTTGTAAAAAGAGGGTATAAATTAATATCGGGAGGAACCGATAATCATATGATGCTGATTGATTTAAGAAACAAAAACATCAACGGAAAAGAAGCCGAAAACGCTTTGGTAAAAGCCGATATTACCGTTAATAAAAACATGGTGCCTTTTGATGATAAATCACCATTTGTAACTTCAGGAATTCGTGTCGGAACTGCTGCAGTAACGACTCGTGGTTTAAAAGAAAAAGAGATGGAAACGATTGTTTCTTTAATGGATGAAGTAATAACTAATTTTGAAGATGAAAAAAAGCTAAAAAAAATAGCTAAAAAAGTAAAGAAAATGATGAAAGATTTACCTCTTTTTCAAAGTTAAATCTTTTTTTTATATTAAAAAACACCCTTTACTGCCTCATTTTACCATTCGCTAAATGGATTGAGATTTAAAGTAACCTATTTTGTAGTTTTACATATGACAACTATTAAAGCAATTATTGTAGATGATGAAAAATGGGCAAGAACCGTTTTGAATACGTTGTTACAAAGAGATTTTAAAAATATTGAGGTAATAGCGCAATGCGAAGACGTACTTTCTGCCGTAGAAAAAATTAATGAATTAAAACCAGATGTTGTTTTTTTAGACATAGAAATGCCTAATTATGCAGGTTATGAAATTGTCAATTTTTTTGACACCTTAAATTTTCAAATAATCTTTGTTACAGCGTATGACAAATATGCTATTAAAGCTTTTGAAATTAATGCCATAGACTATTTAGTGAAACCAATTGATAGAGAGATGTTATCTCAAGCTATTGTGAAATTAGAAAAAACACTTGATAAAGATAATAAAATTGAACAATACAAACAACTACTTAAAACCATTAAAAGTAACACCTATAATAAAATTATTTTACCCGAGTTAGGTAACAGGCACATTGTAGAATTAAATGATGTTATTGCTATAAAAGCAGACGATACTTATACGGTGGTTTTTTTACAAAACAATAAAACTATAACGATAAGTAAAACACTTAAATATTTTGAAAATTTATTAGAAGATAAACCTTGTTTTTTTCGAAGTCATAGATCGTGGATTATCAATTTAAAATATGTGGAAAAAATTAATAAGTCTAAAAACACAGTGTTACTTTATAATGATTTAATAACAAATATTTCACGATTTAAATTTCATGATTTTGAATTAGCTATAAAGCAACATTAAATTTTTAAGATACAATTTAATCATTAAAATTATGAAATACTCTTTAATATTAATAATCACACTTTTTTATTTTCAGACATTTTTTTCTCAAGATAAAGTATTAGATAGTATTAGAAAACAACTAGAAAATCACACAAAAAGAGATAGTATTAGAGTTTATAATTTAATACAATACACTAAATACACGCAATTACATAATGAGAATGACACCGAAAAAATTATTGATGAAGCATTAAGTATTAGTAAAGAAATTAATTTTATCGAAGGCATAAGTAGTGCCTATAGTATTTATGCTTTATTGTATCAAAGAAGAGGAGATTTTAATAAAGCTTTATTGTATGCTGAAAAAGCAAAAAAAATTCAAGACAGTACTCATAATAATGTCGGTTTATATATTACTAATACAGCAATCGCTAATGTATATCGCGAATTAAATAAACCAAAAAAGGCAATTTTAATTCTTAAAGAAAATTTTAAATTATTAGATGATAAAAATCCAAGAAAAGCATCATTACATTTTAATTTAGCTAAAGTATATCAAATATTAGAAGATTACTCAAACGCTGAATTTCATTTTATAGAAGCAAAAAAAATTGCTAAGGCAACCAATTTTATAACGGGAGTTGCAATTGCTAATTCATCTATTGGTACTTTAAAAATTCAAAAAGGAGAATATAAAAAAGCAATTGAATACATAGAAAAAACACTTAGTTTTTATATAAAAAGTAAACAATTTACAAATGTTGCACATTCTTATTTAGAAATGGCAGTGGCTTATTCAAAATCTGGTAAAGTACTTAATGCCATTGCATATAATAACAAAGCAATTGCTATTTATAAAAAACACAATATGTACAAAGATTTAAAAACGGCATATTTAAACCAAAGTAAGTATTTATCCGCCATAAATAATTATAAGAAATCAAATTTATATTTAAAAAAACATTATAAAATAAAGGATAGTATTTTTTCTTTAGAAAACAGTAAGAATATTAATGATCTACAAGCAAAATATGAAACCGAAAAAATTACATTAGAAAAAGAAATCGCATTAGGAAAAATCACAAAAAATAAAACTATTTTAAATAGCATATTTTTAATATTTGCACTAGTGCTATTGTCTGCTTTATTTTATTTTAAAAGTTATAAAACTAAGAAAAAAGCAGAACTTATCTTAACGGAACTAGAAGAAACCGAAAAACGTTTAATTTTAGAAAAACAATATAGAACTGCCGAACTAAAAGCTTTAAAAGCACAAATGAACCCACATTTTATATTTAATGCTTTAAATTCTATTCAAGGTTTAATTTTACAAAAAAATACGAATGCTTCTTATGATTATATTGTACTTTTTTCTAATTTAGTACGTAATACTTTAAATTATTCTAATAAAGATTTTATATCAATTCAAGAAGAGTTAGAATTTTTAAATACCTATCTAAAATTAGAAAAATTGCGTTTTGGCGATGATTTTACCTACACTATAGATTATAAAGGCGATAAAGAAATAAAAGTACCGTCATTAATTATACAACCTTTTATAGAAAATGCCTTATTACATGGCTTATTACATAAAAAAGGAGACAAAACCCTAAGTATTGCTTTTGAGTTTACTAACCAATTAAAATGTATTATTATTGATAACGGAATTGGTAGAAAAGAAGCAATAAAAATTCAAGAAAGGCAAGGTAAACATCACGAATCTTTTGCTTTAAAAACAATTAAAAAACGTTTAGAAATACTAAGTATAAAAAAAAATACTAAAGCAAACTTCACTACAACCGATTTGTATCAAAACGACAAATCAATAGGTACTAAAGTAAAAATTGTATTGCCTTTTAAAACTATTTTTTGATTCAAAAAACTTCCTTTACTACCTCATTTTACCATTCACTAATCGGTTTGTGTTGTTTTTTATAGTTTAATGTACTATTGCATCATACATTAATAAAAAAAACATAAAATTATGAAAACAAAATTATTTTTAGCATTACTATTTATAAGTAGTATTGCATTCGCAC
>CAZOQL010000112.1:0-7560 GCA_964582005.1 uncultured Flavobacteriaceae bacterium
AGTCTTTAGTCTTTAGTCTTTAGTCTTTAGTCTTTAGTCTTTAGTCTTTAGTCTTCATCTTTATGTCGTTAAGAATCCAATCTAACTGCTCATCACTATCTAAACTAGTAACTTTAATGTATTTATGGGGTTGTACTCCAAAACCATCAGGTGTTGTTTTGTAAGGTGTTTCTAAAGACATTAAGCCAAAGCGCATTTTGATTTTTGAGTTAGGTAAAACAGGTATTGCAAACAAACCAGCTACCGTACTATTATATGCGCCGCCAGTTTCGTTACCAACCAAATACGCTCTTTTACTGCCTTTTAAGGAGCTTGAAAGAACAGAACTTGCCGAGAAGCTCATCTCATTTATAAGCACGTAAATTTTACCGCTATAATTGTATTTTTCACTTGGTTTTTTTAACTTAGAACTATTAAATTTAAAATGAGGTTTTCCATCAATGCGTTTAACCTTAATTAATTGAACAATTCCAGCAAGTGGCATAAATACATGAGTAAGCGTTTTAATTAACGGAGATTTACTATGTGTATAAGGATATATCCACGAAAAACGTTTCGTCATTTTTGCAGGAATGGTAAATTGAAATTCTTTATCAGTTACATAAGCATATATTTTGGCAATTTCATCTAATGCGCCACCAGGATTGTTTCTTAAATCAATTATTAAATTTTTTGTTTTGGCAGAATCTAATTTAGAAAACACTTCCTCATAAAATTTCTCATAACCATTTCCTGAAAAACTTTGAATTTTCATGTAGCCAATATTTGTAGAATCGGTAATAAATTTAAAGTCGCGCGTTTTTTCTTTGGTATATTTATTATAACCAACTTTTTTCTCCCAAGTTTTTTTTATTTTACGTTTATTTTTAGCAATTTCTTTTTCCTCTTTGTTTAGTTTTATTTTTTTCTTCTTTTCTGTTGGTTTCGCTTTCTTTTTTCCTTTTTTAGGATAAGCATATATATATTTATTATACAAGCTATCCTTATATTTAAGATTAATTAAAATGCTATCGGTTACTTTATTTGTTCTGTAATAAAGAGAACCAACTAAACGTTTAACGGCTGTTGGTAAAAGTGTGGTGTTATAACCATCGGAAGTAAGTAGGTTTTGGTACTTCTTTGTTAAATTACTAACTTTTTCATTATTAATGGCAAGTAATTCCGAGCCAACTAAAATGGTACTGTCTTTACCATAATTTTTATGAATAAAAATTTTATCGTTTACATTGGTGAAAGTAAGCGTTGAAAAAGGAGATGATTTTACACCTCTTTTTTTACGTTCTTTTTTAGTTTGTCTTTTAATTGGCGGACGAATAGAAGTGTGACCTTGTCTAATACTAGCAATAATTGGTGAAAAAAGAGTATAAAACACTTTACTTGATAATGGTTTAGTAAAGCTATTTTTTAAAGATTCCATTTTATAATCTAACGAATCTTTAGATGTATATAAATACAAATCAGGATGCAAACGTTTTAATTTTTTATACGCAAAGTCAACATCTTCTTTTAATTCTTTTGGTGAGTGTAATTCATTTATTTCTGAATTATATTTTTTAACAGAAACGCAATTGGTAAAACTAAAAATTAGTATCAGTAAATATATTGATTTAAAATTCATTAGGATTTTTTTTAAAAGCTATTGTTTAATACCTTGTTTGTTCTTCTTTGCAATAAATTTAGCTCTATTTTTATTGTGTTGTGCTAAGGTTTTTGCAAAATCGTGAAAACCAATATTTGTAACACTGGCACACATAAAAAAGTAATCATGATTTTTTGAATTAAGTACAGCATCTATTGCTGAAATATCGGGCATAGCAATTAAAGTAGGAGGCAAGCCTTGTTTTTTATAAGTATTGTAAGGAGAATCTTTAATGTCTTCAATATTTTTAAATAGGACACGTCTCATTTTAAAATCTTGCCCGTATTTTTGTTTCATTGCATAGATTATAGTTGGGTCGGCTTGTAAAGGCCATTTATCTCTTAATCTGTTTAGGTATAAACCTGCAACAATGGGTCTTTCGCTAACCTGTGCAGTTTCTTTTTGTACAATAGAGGCAAGAGCTGTAACTTCTTTTGGACTTAAATTTAGTTTTTTTGCTTTTGCTAAACGGGATGTATTCCAAAATTTTAAATATTCAGCATACATTTTATCTCTAAATTTTACTGCGGAAGTATTCCAATAAACTTGATAAGAGTTTGGTACATACAAACCTAAAGATGCAGCTTTATTAAGTTTTATTTTTCGTAAAAAGGAATCTTCTGTAAAAGCTTTCAATAAAGAAATAGAATCTGCTTCAATTTGTTGCGAAATTCTTCCTGCAAGTTTTTCTAAAGTATGTTGGTTATTAAAGGCCAATTTAATTGGTGTTTGTTTTCCGCTTCGTAAAAAATTAATTAATTCATTATTTGAAATTCCTTTTTTTATTAGGTATTTACCTGCTTTAGGCTTCGTGAATTTCTTCTTACTTGCAATCCAATCAAAACTTTTCGTGTCTTTTAAAAACGGATTTATTTGATCTTTTAAATCCTCAAATGAGGCATTTGTTTTTATGAAGATATATCCTTTATTTATAGTATTTGCACTATAAATACGATTGTATATATAAAAGCCGAAAGCAGCAATAATTGCTGCCAATACAAAGGTTAAAATAAGTATTATTTTTTTCATTTAGTTGTTGTTATTGTTTACTAATTGGTATGCTATTTCATCTTTATACTTCCCATTACTAAAAATCCAATCTTTTTTAATGCCAATTTTCGTAAAATTGTTTTTGGTAAAAAGAGCAATACTTTTGGTATTGTCACTAGTTATATTAGCATAAACTTGATGTAAATCTAATGTAGAAAATGCGTATGTGATACAAGTTTTAAGCGCTTCAGTAGCATAGTCTTTTCCTTGAAATTCTTTTAAAATTAAAATACCAATACCTGCACGTTTATGTTGTGGATTAAAATCAAATAAATCAATCATTCCAATAGCTTTATTTTTAGCTTCTATGATAAGTCTAAGCTGTTTTGCTTCATAAATATCTTGATGTGCATTGGCAAGATATTGTTTAAGTAAGTGTTTAGAAAATGGCGTTTGTGTACTACTTACTTCCCATAATGATGTATTGTTTTCTGTTTGAAACAAAAAATCTAAATCCTCAGGTTCTAAAGCTCTAAGTATAATATTAGTTGCAATTAATTTCATAGGTTAAATTCTCCTTTAAAAACAAAAGTTGCTTCGCCTTTTAAAAATACATTTTTATAGACGGAATTCTCTTTTTGAAAACTCACCTCTAAATTGCCGCCTAGAGTTTGTATTTTTATAGAATTACTACTTGTTTTATTAGTTTGATAGGCTGCAATAGCAACGGCTGTAACACCAGTGCCACAACTTAAAGTTTCATCTTCAACACCTCTTTCGTATGTGCGAACTTTGAATGTATTGTTTTTTAATTGTTCGGCAAAATTGACATTAGTTCCTTCTTCATTATAAGGTTTTCCATAGCGAATTTCTTTACCGATTATATTAACATCTATATTTTCTACATTGTTTTCAAAGCTAATATGATGTGGTGAACCGGTATTTAAAAAAACATGCGTATCCGCTTCCAAAACAAAATCAACATCTTTCATTTGTAAAGTAACTATATTGCTATTAATGCTTGCTTGGTGTAAACCATCAATAGCTTCAAAAGTTGTATTTTTTGAAATAATATTTAGCAATTTTGCAAAGGCTACGATACATCTTCCACCATTACCACACATTGTACTTTCCTTACCATCGGCATTAAAATAAAGCATTTTAAAATCTTGGGAAAGTGAGTTTTCTAATAAGATTAATCCATCAGCACCAATACCGTATTTACGATCACATAATTTAGCAATTAGTGTTGTGTTTTTTTTATCGAAAAAATTTGTTCTATTATCAATCAAAACAAAATCATTTCCAGTTCCTTGGTATTTATAAAAATTTAGATACATCGTTGAACAAAAATAGGTATAAATTTTAGGATTCATTTAAACATCTTGTTAAAATAAGTTAAACAAAGTTAAAACGAAGTTAATAATTTTTTTAATGTATACTAAATTTATATTTTTGAGTTATAAATATAAATAATTAAAACAAATTTATAATGAAAAAATTACTCAGTTTAGTATTCGTTTCGATTTTAGGTGGTATAATTACTTTAGGCTCTTATGTTCTGTTTTTTCAAAAAGATACTCAAATAACTTCTACGGATACACCTATAGAATCTACCATGGTACAAACTACCAATGTGATTAAAAATAATTTTGAGCCAAAAAGTAAAATTGATTTTACCAAAGCAGCAAAAGAAACCGTAGATGCTGTAGTGCATGTAAAAAACACGGCAATGCAAACGGTAAGAGATCCTTTTGCGCAACTATTTCATGGTAGAAGTTCCGATAGAAAATATGCGCAAATTGGTACTGGAAGTGGTGTGATAATTTCGGCAGATGGCTATATAATTACAAACAATCATGTAATAAAAGGAGCAACTGAAATTGAAATCACTTTAAATAATAAAAAATTATATAAAGCGGAATTGATTGGTTCGGATTCTAAAAGTGATATTGCATTACTTAAAATTGATGCAACAGATTTGCCTTTTGTTATTTTTGCGAATTCAGATGCTGTACAAATTGGCGAATGGGTTTTGGCAGTTGGAAATCCTTATAATTTAACTTCTACCGTAACCGCAGGAATTATTAGTGCCAAAGGAAGAGATTTAAAAGGCAATAATACGAGCGAATCTTTTTTACAAACTGATGCTGCTGTTAATCCAGGTAATAGTGGTGGCGCATTGGTAAATACACGTGGTGAATTGGTTGGTATTAATACCGCAATTAGTTCTAAAACAGGTTCTTTTATTGGCTATTCATTTGCAGTACCATCAAATATTGCGAAAAAAGTAATTGAAGATTTATTAGAATATGGTAACGTACAACAAGCTATTTTAGGTGTTGTTGGAGCAGAATTGAATGGTGCAAATTCAAAACAATTGGATTTAGAATTATCACAAGGGTTTTATGTGAGTGAAGTTTCTCCTAATTCTGGTGCCAAAAAAGCAGGCATTATTACGAATGATATAATCACCAAATTAGATAATGTAACGATTACAAGTTATGCGGATTTAAACGGTTATATAAGTTCAAAAGAACCTGGAGACACTGTTAAAGTAGCCATTCAAAGAGGTGACGAGCAATTATTAGTTGCTGTTGTATTAACCAAAAAAGAGTTTGAAAAAACCGCTTTAGGTTTTAATTTACATAACTTATCCACTAAAGAATTGAAGAAAAATAAATTGACTAACGGCGTAAAATTAAGCAATATTAAAAATAGAGCGTTAATACAATATGGCGTTAAAGATGGTTTTATTATTACTAAAGTTAATGGTGTATCTATAACATCGGCTAGTGAAGTAGAACAATTAATTGCAAAAAGTCTTGGTAAAGCTGTTATTCGTATTGAAATGATTAATTTGCAAGGCGAAAGAGAGCGTTATATTTTTAATTAGAAATTGCCTAATGATATTTTAAAAATGCAATCCTTTATCCATGGATAAAAGATTGTATTTTTAGCAAATATATCTACTAGTTATGACAACCCCAAATACGATTACTTTAATTGGTGCAGGAATTATGAGCGCTACTTTAGCAATAATGTTAAAGAAATTAATGCCCAATGCAAAAATTGCTATTTACGAACGCTTAGATAAAATAGCTGCCGAGAGTTCGGATGCTTGGAATAATGCAGGTACTGGACATTCGGCTTTTTGTGAATTGAATTACACGCCCGAAAAAGAAAACGGCAAAATTAATATAGAAAAAGCACTACGCATAAGTCAATCTTTTGAAATTTCTAAGCAGTTTTGGACCTATTTAAAACAACAAAAAAAATTTAAAAGCGATTACGCTTTTATAAACGACATTGACCATATGAGTTTTGTTTGGGGAAATGAAAATGTAAAGTTTTTAAAAAAAAGATACGAAGCATTAACCAAATACGCCATGTTTGAAGATATGCAGTACTCTGAAAATTATGATGAAATTGCAAAATGGATTCCATTAATGATGCAAAATAGACGTAAAGATGAAAAAATTGCCGTTACCAAAATGGAAATTGGTACCGATGTTAATTTTGGTGCAATAACTCGTGGTATGATAGATTATTTGCAAACCTTAGATAATGTTGAAGTGCATTTAGGACAAGAAATACAAGATTTAACCTATCAAGTTAACGATACTTGGAAAATTGAGATTGAAGATTTAGCTTCTAAAAAAGAGTATGCTGTTACGGCTGATTTTGTTTTTATTGGCGCTGGTGGCGGTTCATTAATGCTATTGGAAAAAACCGATATTCCCGAAGGAAGAGGTTATGGCGGTTTTCCAATAAGCGGACAATGGTTACGCTGTACAAATAAAAAGGTAATTAAACAACACGAAGCAAAGGTTTATGGTAAGGCAGCCGAAGGTTCGCCACCAATGTCCGTACCTCATTTAGATACTAGAATGATGCAAGGTGAAAAAGCCTTATTATTTGGACCTTATGCTGGGTTTTCTACCAAATTTTTAAAAAATGGTTCTTATTTTGATTTGCCATTATCCTTAGAAGTAGATAATATTTTGCCAATGCTTTCTGCTGGAATTCATAATTTTAAATTGACAAAATATTTGGTAAAACAGGTAATGCAATCTCCCGAAGATCGCTTTGAAGCCTTACAAAAATATTATCCAGATGCTAAGTTTGAAGATTGGGAATTAGCCATTGCTGGACAACGAGTTCAAATTATTAAAAAAGACATAGAAAAAGGTGGCGTGTTAAAATTTGGAACAGAAATAGTTACCGATGACAAAGGAACTTTAGCAGCTTTACTTGGTGCTTCTCCAGGCGCTTCCACTGCAGTTTCTATTATGCTAGATTTATTAGAAAAATGTTTCCCAGGACAACTAAAAACCGATCAGTGGCAAAATGCGTTAAAAGAAATGATTCCTACTTATGGACAGTCTTTAATTGAAAATGAAGAATTGTGTCGTAAAACTAGAAAACACACTACTGCAATTTTGAAATTGGAGAGTTAATAAATTTGATTAAAAAAAGATAAATTTTTATGTTATTTTACAACTTTATTAATTGAATTTAAGCTTCGTAAAGACAGATTATTAAAATAATCACATTAAGAGTAGATGTTGAACTTACTAATTGTACTATAATAAAATCATATTAGAAACGTAATTAATAGTATTTTTGGTTTTAAAATAAAGAAAAATGAAAGTATACGAGAGTATTTATTTACATATCGAATTTGAAAATAAGAATAGATTTATTAATACTTGGAAATTAACCCCAAAAAACAATATTTCTTTAAAAAAAGAATTGTTAAATTATCGTTCTTGTTTAGAAAAGTACAACCCTACACAAATTTTATGGTTGCAACAAAAATTTAAACTACAAATAGATACTCCAACAAAAATTTGGGTAGAAAAAACTATTTTAATACCAAGATTTAATGCAGGTTTTGTAGCTGTTGATGATCAAGGTTTTCATCCAAT
>CAZOQL010000113.1:0-7554 GCA_964582005.1 uncultured Flavobacteriaceae bacterium
TCGCTATAAATACGACCTTTTAGAGCACCAATAAAATAATCTTTTGTGCCAAAGTCGGTTGTTAATGTAATTATAGGGTTGCTCATTAGTTTAAAATGGTTAACAAATCAATAAAAAAGTTGATAAATTAATGGTTTTTAATATTTCAAATTTGGTTTAAATACCTATTTTTGAATTAGGTAAAATCGTATGCTACAAAGCTATAAAATAATTTGTTAAAAAAGAGAACTATTGAACGAAAAAATTATTGAAATTACAGAGGTAAATCCAAGCGAATTTTTTGGGCCACAAAACAATACTATTTTAGAGCTAAAAAAATACTATCCAAAATTAAAAATCATTGCGCGAGGTAATAAAATTAAAATTTTTGGAGAGGATGAATTATTGTCTGAATTTGAACAAAAATTACAAATGCTAATTCAGTATTTTGATAAGTTCAATAAGTTAGATGAAAATAGCATTGAACAAATAGTTACGAGTAATGGTGCTGAAAAAAAAGATAATTTAAATGGAGATATTTTAGTTCATGGCGTTGGCGGAAAAAGAATAAAAGCGCAATCACCAAATCAACAAAAAATGGTTGATTTAATGAAAAAAAACGATATGCTTTTTGCTGTTGGTCCAGCAGGAACAGGAAAAACGTATACTGCTGTTGCACTTGCTGTTAGGGCTTTAAAAAATAAAGAAGTTAAACGAATAGTATTAACAAGACCAGCAGTTGAAGCTGGTGAGAATTTAGGGTTTTTACCAGGCGATTTTAAAGAAAAATTAGACCCATATATGCAACCATTGTATGATGCTTTACGAGATATGATACCGCATGAAAAATTAGAAAGTTATATGGAGAAAAATCTTTTACAAATTGCACCTTTGGCATTTATGCGTGGTAGAACCTTAGATAATGCTTTTGTAATTTTAGATGAAGCACAAAATACAACACATAGTCAAATGAAAATGTTTTTAACGCGAATGGGAAAGCGAGCTAAATTTGTAATTACGGGAGATCCAGGTCAAATAGATTTGCCAAGAAAACAAGTTTCTGGTTTAAAAGAAGCGATGCTAGCTTTAAAAGGAGTTGACGGAATCGGGATGGTTTATTTAGACGATAAAGATGTTGTTCGTCATAGATTAGTGCGCAAAATAATTAAAGCATATAAGAGTATTGAAACGGAATAGGTGTTTTATGAAGTAAGAAGTAAGATAAAAAAAGTAGAACTACTAAACTTTTGAGTCGTCAAATTAGTTGAATCACTCAATACATTAAACAAATAAACGATTCAATAAATGAAGTGAAATTAGCAAACTGTGAAATCGTTAAATTAGTTGAATCACTCAATACATTAAACAAATCCACAAATAAACAAAGAAGTAAGAGAAAACAAATATGTTATTAAGTACAAATATTCAATTAGTAACAAGTAAACGATTCAACAACTAAACAATAAAAAAGTGGATACTATAAACAAGACCAATTTCAATTTTCCAGACCAAAAAAATGTATACCGAGGCAAGGTACGTGAAGTTTATACTATTAAGGATGAAGTATTGGTAATGATTGCAACCGACCGTTTATCGGCTTTTGATGTGGTTTTGCCAAAGCAAATTCCGTTTAAGGGGCAGATTCTAAATCAAATAGCTTCTAAAATGCTGAAAGAAACTAGTGATATTGTGCCAAATTGGTTATTAGCAACACCAGACCCGAATGTTTCTGTTGGTGTTTTGTGTGAGCCTTTTAAAGTAGAAATGGTTATAAGAGGTTATTTATCTGGTCATGCGGCAAGAGAATACCAATTAGGCAAACGTTTAATTTGTGGAGTAACGATGCCAGAAGGTTTAAAAGAAAATGATAAATTCTCCGAACCAATAATTACGCCAACAACCAAAGCGGTTAATGGCGAACATGATGAAGATATAAGTCGAAAAGAAATCTTAGCACAAGGAATTGTAGCTAAAAAAGACTATATACAATTAGAAAAATTCACGAAATCTTTATTTAAAAGAGGCACAGAGTTAGCTAAAACAAGAGGACTTATCTTGGTAGACACCAAATATGAGTTTGGTAAAAATAAGGATGGAGATATTATTTTAATTGATGAAATTCATACGCCAGATTCTTCTCGTTATTTTTACGAAGATGGTTATCAAAAAAGACAAGATAATAACGAATCTCAAAAACAATTATCTAAAGAATTTGTTCGTCAATGGTTAATTAAAAATGGATTTCAAGGTAAATAAGGGCAAGAAATACCTGAAATGAATGCAGATAAAATTCACGAAATATCGAATAGATATATGGAGTTATACGAGCAAATCACAGGATTGAAATTTGTAAAAGGCGAAACTAATAATATTTTGCAACGTATAGATGAAAATGTAAAACGGTATTTGTTACGCGTTTAACATGTTAACATCAACCAAACAATTACGCATAACTTCGTAGGTGCGTTTAATGTCGTTATCTAATCCCATAGAAAAACGAATTAAACCGTCCGTTAGCCCCATTTCTACCTGCTCATCTAGCGGAACTTCGCTACTTGTGCCAGTTCCTGGAGCGTTAAAAAGAGTTTTATAAAACCCTAAACTTACCGCTAAAAAACCTATACCTTTATTTTGCATCACTTCCATAAGTTGATTTGCTTTTTCTAAATCACCAGCATCAATAGTTAGCATACCGCCATAACCATATTCTTTATTAAGAAGTGAAGTCATTAAATCGTGATCTTTATGGCTTTTTAAGCCTGGATAAACTACTCGGATACCATCCTTTTCTAATTGCTGCGAAATATACATTGCATTTTCGCTGTGTTTTTTCATACGGATATGTAGCGTACGCATATTCTTTAATATACTAGCCGATCTAAAGCTATCCATAACTGGACCCAATAACATTGCTGCGCCATCCATAACACTTTTAGATGCATTTACAAAATCTGCTGATGTGCAATAAACACCGCCAACCGTATCGTTAGTTCCGTTTATAAATTTGGTTAAACTATGTATGGTAATATCAGCTCCTAATTTGCTTGCCGATATCATTAAGGGAGAAAACGTATTGTCTATAATTAATAAAAGATTGTGTTTTTTGGCAATTTTAGCTAATGCTGGAATATTTGCAATTTCTAATAAAGGATTACTAACCGATTCACAATAAATCATTTTAGTATCTTTTGTAATAGCAGCTTCCACTTTTTCTAAAGAAGTAATATCTACAAAAGAAGTATTAATGTTTAGTTTTGGTAAATAATTTTTCATAAAAGCCCAAGTTCCCCCATAAATAGTTCTACTAGACACAATATGATCTCCAGCACCACAAACTTGCATAATTACGGTTGAAATTGCTCCCATACCAGAAGCGGATACGTTGGCACTTTCGGTTCCTTCCATTGCAGCAAGTGCTTGTGATAGATGTAAATTACTTGGCGAAGAATGTCTAGAATATAAATAACAACCTTCGGTATTACCTTCAAAAGTATCGCCCATTGTTTTAGCGGCTAAAAAAGTATACGTAGCGGAGTCTGATATAGATGGATTTACACCGCCAAATTCGCCAAATATATGAAGATCTTGTATATTATTTGCAGGTTTTATAGACATAATAAATAATTTAATTTATAAGTTATAAAAATATAAAATTAACTAGATAGTAGTTTTTATTTGCTTTAATTTTTTTATTTATTAGTAATAAAAACTAGATAATAGATATTTAATAGTTATTTTTATAGGATGAAACTAAGATTGCTTAAAACAACCGAAATTTTTACAAGATGAATTTAGATAAAACGGATAAAAAACTCCTTAATTTAGTGCAAATTGACGGAAAAATTACTGCAAAGCAGCTTTCGGAAATTTTAAACCTATCGGTAACGGCAATATATGAGCGAATTAAGAAGTTAGAAAGAAACAAAATCATTATAAGTTATAGTGCTACTATTAATAAAGAAAAGGTAGCTAAAAATTTCATGGTATTAATTCAAGTTAAATTAGTTAGGCATCAGCAAAATTTAATTAAAAAGTTTGAAAAGGAAGTGTTTCAATTTGATGAGGTTTTAGAATGCTTTAATACGAGTGGTGATTATGACTATCAATTAAAAATTGTAGTTGAAAATATGAAGTCATATCGAAAGTTTTTAAATGAAAAATTAACAACCTTAGATTATATAGGTAGTACGTATAGTACTTTTATTATTAGTGTTGTTAAAGATTCTAAGGTTGTACTAATATAAAATTGTAATTTTGCAAAAAATAATTTAATGTCTTTAGTATCTTTTTTAGAAGAAAACATGCAATCTTGTCCTTGGAAAAAAATGGGATTTGAATGTATGGGTTGTGGCATGCAACGTTCTTTTATTTTAGTTTTAAAAGGAGATTTTTTAGAAGCTTTTATAATTTATCCAGCCATATATACGTTAATTATAATGTTTGGTTTTTTAATTGTACATCTAAAATTTAATTTTAAATATGGGCATAAAATATTATTAAGCTTATTTATTATTAATATAATTATTATATTTACCAATTATATATTAAAAATTTACTAATTAATAATTAACTTATATTATGAAAGAAAAATTACCAAAGTCAACCGCATCCTTAGTTTTAGGTATATTCTCTATTATTACCTGTTTTTGTTATGGATTGCCAGGTATTATATTAGGAGTAATTGGGTTTATGCAAGCAAAACAAGCTATTGCTATAAATAATGAAAATCTAGATACGTATGAAGGTGTTGGAAATGCTAACGCAGGAAAAATAATGTCTATAATAGGTGTTGTTTTTGGTGTAATTTATCTATTAGTAATAGTGGGAGTAATTTCTTATTTTGGTTGGGAAACTTTACAAAATCCTGAATTATTACAAGAAAAGATGCAAGAGTTACAAGAAATGTAATTGACTTCTAATACCAATTTTATAATTAAATTGGTATAATATACTTTATTAAAACAAAACTCTTTGCGAATTGCAAAGGGTTTTGTTTTGAAGTTTTAAAAATATCACACCTCAATATTTTTATCATAAGGCACTTTTTTAAGGATGTGTTCCATCACACCAACACGAGCGATGGTTTTTCTATTAGCTCTAATTACTTTAAAAGATATGGCACCTTTCTTTTTGGTATTCAAAAACATCTTCTTTTTATAATCGGTATAGACGTTCCATAATACTTGCGCGTCTTCGTCTACTTTGGTCATTTTCCATTGTTTTAAAGGGTTTATTTTAATTTCTTCAAAACGTTTGGCTTGTTCGGTTTTAGAAATAGACATATAAATTTTTACTAAACGAATACCAGATTCGGTTAACATTCTTTCAAATTCGTTAACTTGATTCATAAATATGTCATACTCTTTTTCTGTACAAAAACCATTTACAGGTTCTACGCCAGCTCTATTGTACCAGCTTCTATCAAAAAAAACAATTTCACCTGCGTTAGGTAATTCGTTTATATACCGTTGAAAATACCATTGGCTTTTTTCAACTTCAGTTGGTTTTGGTAAGGCAACAATTCGTAAATGTCGCGGATTCATTTTTTCAGTAACTCTACGAATAGCGCCACCTTTTCCTGCGGCATCTCTACCTTCAAAAATAACAATAACGCGTTCATCTTTATTGATTACCCAAGTTTGTAGTTTTATTAATTCTATTTGGTATTTTTTTAATTGCTTTTCGTAATCTACAAAACGAATGGCTCTTTCGTAGTTTAGTGGTTCTCTTCTTAATAAGGCAAGCATGCCTTTTTTAGAATTTAATTTTTTTAAATTTTCTGTGGTAAATAAAGTATTCTCTTCCATAACTTAAAATTGTTTTACTGATCTGTAGTAACGCATTACTACATTAGGATCGGGTAATAAACTTGTTTTTGCTTTTTCTTTATCTTCATAGTTAAATCTAGAGAGTACATAGCGCATACTTTCTAATCTTGCTTCTAATTTATTATTGGTTTTAACAACTATCCAAGGACAATAGGACGTATGTGTTTTACTAAACATTTGTTCTTTATAATAGGAGTACTCTTTCCATAAAGCTTGTCCTTTTTGATCTACAGGACTAAATTTCCATCTTTTTAATGGATTTTGCAACCTGCCATCAAAACGTTTTTGTTGCTCTTCTTTAGAAATTGAAAACCAAAATTTAATAATCTCAACACCGCTTTCATATAACATATGTTCAAATTCAGGTACTTGTACCATATATCTTTGGTATTGTTCTTCGGAACAGAATCCCATAACTGGTTCAACAACAGCTCTGTTATACCAACTTCTGTCAAAAAATACAATTTCACCAGAGTTTGGTAGTCGTTTAATATAACGTCTAAAATACCATTGCCCTTGTTCGACTACGGTTGGTTTTGACAAGGCAACTAGACGCATAGAACGTGGATTTAAATGTTCAATAAATCGTCTTATAGAACCGCCTTTTCCTGCGGCATCTCTACCTTCAAAAATAATGGCAACACGTTTGTTGTTTTTTTGTACCCATTGTTGCAATTTAACTAATTCAACTTGTAATACCTTTAATTCTTTTTCGTATTGTAACGTTTCTAAGATAGTATCAATAGCAACATTTTTTCGTTTTGCAATAGCTAATAATTGCAGTTTATTAGTTGCTTTTTGAAAATCTTCCGCATTTAGAGCAGTACTTTTTTCCATAAATTTACTTTTAAAAATTGATACCCAAAGTTACGAAATATCTAGATTATTAAGTATTAAAATAAGTACTATTTTTAATCTAAATTATGGGTTTACGCAATTAGCAGGATTGTTAGAAATAATTAATTTGGTATCTGATGGAGAAATGTAAGGTATCCCTAATCCCAAGCCACGAAGTATAAAAAGCAAACCAATAATCACTACAAAAACTGGAATTATTTTTTGAATTTTATTACGAAAAGATATTTTTAAAAAATTACCTGCAAAAACAGCCAAAGTCATCATTGGTAGAGTGCCTAATCCAAATAAAAACATATAGGTTGCGCCTACAAACGCATTGGAAGAAGCAATGGCACCAATTAGAGCCATATACACTAATCCACAAGGTAAAAAACCATTAAAAAAACCTATTAAAAAAATAGATTTATTAGATTTTTTATGAAGATAAATACCAAGTTGTTGTTTTATTTGTCCGATAAAATGATACAATGGTTTGGTTATTGAAAATCGATCAAATATTTTAATTGGAGTTAAGATGGTTGCTATCATAATAATTCCCATTAAAATGGATAACCTTTGTTGAAATCCAGCAAGGTATAAGCCTTTACCAAGAAGTCCGAAAAACAAACCAATAATAGAATAGGAGAGAAGCCTTCCAATTTGATTTAGAAAAATTTGACTTACCATTTTTGCTTTACTAGTTCTATCAAGTGGTAAAGAAAATGCAATTGGACCGCACATGCCAATACAATGAAAACTACCTAATAAACCTAATATAAAAGCAGATATTAGCATAAATTAATTTTTTTAAGAATCATTTAATAGAAATGTTTGTCTTTATAAAGATATTTTATATCTTAAATTCAAGTAGTAAATGCAACTTTTCGAGGATTAGAAATTAGAATTATTT
>CAZOQL010000114.1:0-7253 GCA_964582005.1 uncultured Flavobacteriaceae bacterium
ATAATATTTACCATAAAGAAATAATATGTTCTTAAATGCTTACCTCAATAAATTTATTTGCGTCTATAGCACTTGGATAAGGATTACCTAGTAAAGTAGATTTATTTGCGCTAATAGTAAAATTATAATTCCCATCATTTGGCTGTCCTTTAAATACATAATTTTGTGTAGTACCATTTGATGCGCCAGAATCGACACCTTTCATTGTAAAACCGATACCAGCATTTATAGAACCTGTTTCTAAAGTTTGTACCCAATCGTTATAATCATCTACATCGCCATCTACAAATTCATAGAGCCAATAGTTGTTAATGTCTAAAGCATTCGTAACATCTCCAGAAGATAAAGTAGATGTGTTTCCATTATAAGAATTTCCTGTAATGAAATCCACAGCAGTTGGTTTGAATGGATTATTAGCAACATCCGAACCATCAAAAAGAATTTCGTTTAGTTTGTAGGTATTTGTAGTTGCGCCACCAACTGGTGATGACCAATAGTTATAGTCAAAGGATACAGCTGTACCCTGTTGGTCAATCAATAATTTACCCAAACCTGTAGGGTTTTGATTGGCTAAAGTATGTTTTTGGATAAGCTGTGCTTCTCCTAGTAATCTCAAATCTCCTTTAGTAAGTGTTAGAGTTTTTTCAACTACTATCTCCATACCATCGGCTACGGAAACTCCTTTTTCTGTACTAACTACGGCTTTATCTACTATTAAATTACCAAAAACTACGGCTTCGGTTCCAGTAATGGTTTGTACTAAACTAGTCGCATTGTTAAAATAAGTTACGCCAGTAGATGTATTAGGACTCGGATTTGGATAGGCGCCTTTTTTGGCTCTCATTGTGCCGTTGTTTATTAAATTACCATTTAAGTGAACTTCACCTTCATTGATAAATGTGCTACCTGTTTTATTGTTAAAATCATTTTCTACATACATAATAGTACCAGATTCTACAAATATTGTTGCACCATCATTGGTTAATTGTGCTTGCGTTGTAATAGTTATTAGTAGTAACAATACAAGGTTTAAAATAAGAGTTTTCATATTTTTATTTTTAATAGAACCTAAGTAGGTTTCTAGGTTTTGTATGATAAAATGTTGTTGTTTTTCCTGATAAGATATTAGGAATATATAAAAATACATTATTTTTGCGATTATGCAAGGAATTATAATGAAATCTACAGGGTCTTGGTATGAAGTTAGACATGACAAGCAATTGATTACTTGTAGGTTAAAAGGGAAATTCAGGTTACAAGGTATTAAAAGCACGAACCCTATCACAGTTGGAGATGTAGTAGATTTTGATATGGAAGAAAACCAAGATACAGGTGTTATCCATACAATTCATGAGCGTAAGAATTATATTATTCGCAAATCGGTTAATCTATCTAAACAAACCCATATAATAGCTTCTAATATTGATCAAGTATTTTTATTAGTCACTATTGATAATCCACCAACATTTACGAGTTTTATTGATCGCTTTTTAGCATCTGCCGAAGCGTATAAAATACCTACAATTTTACTGTTTAATAAAGTGGATGCTTATAATGAGAAAACAAGTATTATAAAGAATAAATTACAAGAGATTTATACTAATATTGGTTATGCCTGTTTGGATGTTTCGGCAACAAAAAACATTAATATTGATGTGCTTAAAGAGTTGATGAAAGGTAAGGTTAGTATGTTTGCAGGTCATTCTGGCGTAGGAAAATCTACCTTAGCAAATGCCATTGATTCTAATTTAAACTTAAAAACGAAAGAAATTTCTAGCCAACACAAACAAGGGCAACATACAACTACTTTTGCAGAGATGTTTGTATTGCCTTTTGGCGGTTTTCTTATTGATACGCCAGGTATTAAAGGCTTTGGTTTGGTAGATTTTGAGCCTAATGAAATAACCGATTATTTTCCAGAATTTTTCGCCTTAAAAGGGGATTGCAAGTTTCATAATTGTTTGCATACAAATGAACCTAAATGTGCCGTAAAAGATGCTTTAGGTACTGATAAAATTGCCTTGTCAAGATATAAAAGCTATACTCAAATAGTTGCTGGTGATACTGAGGTGCATTACCGTATTGACGAATGGGATTAAAACGAACAAAGACTTCGCCTTTATAGAAATATAGAAGTTAATTTAGCAACGCCTGAAAAGACGTAAGAACGCTACACTTAAAGATGCAAGGTAATTTCTTACTATTATTTTATGGTGTCAAAATTCAAAGGGTTTAAAAATACGTTACTTTATATTGAGGAATTGGTTTTGTTATTTTTATATTAGAAACCTGAGTTCGACCTAATATTTGATTTTCAGAATCCCAAGAAAAGGTGAGATTTGAAATGAAAATTTAAAGGAATATCTAGATATTTCAAAAATTATTCATGAAAAAGATTACTTTTTCTTGGGGTTTCCTTCGGATTTGATGAATTTTTCCCAATTATTGCCAAATTCTCTTAAACTAACCAGTTAGTCCTTCGATAATTTGACTTCAAATTGAATAAAAATTCATTCAAACTGAAAACAAATATTAGGTCGAACTCAGGTTAGAACAATAATTAACTTAGTTTAGAATAATTTTTTTGGTAACGACTTTCGTATTAATTTTTATGCTTGCAAAATAAACCCCTTTTTCAAGAAGACTTAAATCTAAGTTATATCTACTATTTGTAATTCCGTTTTTAGTAACTAATTTTTTACCAGTTATATCAAAAACTGTAATTTTCATAGTGTCTTTAGAGTTTCTATTAATGGTAAAAATACTTTTAGATGGATTAGGATAAATCACTAGATCAAAAATAGTATTATCTGTTATACTTGCGGTAGTTCCTGTAATTACAAAATTATCAATTAGCACACCTTCATTAGTAACCGCTTGATCGGTAAGAAAAGCAAATCTAAAACTAATATTATTTTCATTGGTTAACGCCTGTAAGTTGTAACTGTATTCTTTAAGTGTTGTATCTGTTCCAGACCATTGTTTTCCAATGGTTAGTGCATGCGCATCATAGGTGTTGTTGTACCAATTTGGGTCGTTTGCAGTTCCTAGAACTTCCCAAGTATTTCCGTTATTAGTAGTATATTCTACATATAAAACATCCCAATCTATTTCTATGTCAAAAGCCATATCAAATTTTAAAATTGGGTTGGTAAGTTGGCTTAAATCATAACAAGGCGATACCAAATAAGCAGATGAATTATTAGGGTAATTACCAGAAGCATTGGTAATATATCCAGTACTATTAGTTGTTCCTAATAATGCAGTTGTTGGCGTATCGATGTTCCATAAATTTGTTCCAGTTCGTAACCAATTATCTCCGCTGGTATTAAAAGGATTTATTATGGTAGGATTATTATCCATACTATTAACAAAAAAACTTGTAATTAAATTATTGTTATCACTATAAGCATCGTTTGTAATGGTTGTTTCAATAGTAAGCTGATGTTCGCCTAAACTTAAACCAGTAATGTTTGGTAAACTAACAAGTTGTGTGTCGTTAGAATTTATATTTCCGTTAAAAGTATGCGTATAATTTGTGTTATCGACACTATAATTTATGCTTACTTGGTTTATAGTGTTTAATCCTTCATTTTTAATGGTAATACTAGGAGTGATATTGGTATCACAAGTATACACAGCATTATCTATAGATAGAATACTTACATCATTATTAGGTAAACTAACTTCAATGGCTGTTTGCCAAACGCCTCTTCCGTAAGTTCCCGCAGTTAAAATTCGGTCATTTACATTAATTTCTAAATCTCTTACAGGTACATTGGGTAAATTAGTAGAGAAAACTTCCCAATTAGTCATCGTATCGTTTGTATGATAAACACCTAACGAAGTACCTACATACAAATCATTAGTAGCAGTATGTGGTTGGTGCTTAATGATATTTTTAGGTTCTATTGGTAAATTACCTGTAATATTTGTAAAAGTAGCACCACTATTTATTGATTTTAAAACCTGTCCACCAACTCCGCTAATTGTTAGATAAAGTATAGAGTTAGTATCGTTATTTACTTCAATGGAAGTTATGCTACTATTTGTGGTATAAATTTGTGTAAAAGTAACACCAGAATCGGTACTTTTATAGAGTCTATTACTTTTAGAAACATATATAGTAGATTCATTCATAGGGTCAATTTCTATATGATTTAATTTACCTCCAAAATTATTACCAGAAACTTGTTGCCATGAGCCATTATTTATTTTATATAAATGTGAAAAACCGCCATAAACTACTCCTTGAGAATTAATAGCCATTGGTGTTATCCAATTTCCGCTTTCTGGAGCACTTGCAACTCCTTGTCCAAAAACACCACCATTATAGGTAACATTTAAAGAGCCGCCAAATTGTGAAAAGCCATAATAGATACTAGGATTGTTTGGATCAACAGCACAATCCATACCATCGCCACCATGGTACTTATACCATGTATTATTGCTATATGCAAACCCACCATTATCTTGTAATCCGCCAGCAATATTACTAGCAGTTTGTTTAGAAACTGCAATACGATAATATTGACTAATAGACAAACCTTCGTTTAGTTCATTAAAATTAGAGCCATCATTGGTTGATTTATAAATACCACCATCGCTACCACAGAAAAGGTTGCCATTAAAGTAGCGCAAAAAGTGAATATCTGCATGGGTATAACTTGCACCTGATGGGTTGTACCAATCATTTAATTTTGTAAAACCATCGCCACCATCTGTTGAACGCCAAAGATTTAAAACACCAACAAATAAATTATTTTCATTGGTATCTGAAACCGTTAAAGCCATATCATACCAAGATTGTGTGCTACCAAAAATATCTGAATTTTCAGCAGTTCTAACAAAAGAATCACCACTATTGGTAGATTTGTAGATGCCTTGAAAACCATTACTACTATTGGCACTTAAAAGATACACTAAATTACTATTTGCAGGAGTTACATCTATTGCTAATCTATTAGATATTAAAGGTAAGCCTATAGTGATTTGTATAAAATTTTCTCCGCCATCGGTAGATTTATAAAAAACACTACTACTTACAGCATAGATAATATTTGGGTTGGATGGTTTTATTTTTAAATCTCGAATATATCCATTTAATTTCAAACTCCAAGTAAGACCTGAATCTGTTGTTTTATAAACACCATTACTGGTTGCAACCCAAAGAATATTTGTTCGTGTTGGATGAATGTATATTTCATTAGATTCGCTTGAAGTGTTGTTAAATTGTAAGCCAGTAGTTTGCCAAGTTACGCCACCATCTATCGATTTTAAAACGCCAATACTATAACTATCATTAGCATCATCATCACCAGTTGCAATATAAATTATATCAGAATTAGTTGGGTCAATCGCAATACCAGAAACGCCAATTTGTGGTAAATAATCAGATAATGGAATCCAATTTACGCCAGCATCGGTAGATTTCCAAATTCCTCCTGCTGGCGCGCCAACATAATAGGTGTTAGGATTGTTTGGATCAACGGCAATAGCATTAACTCTTCCTTGACCCGATTTTGAGTTTTGCGTAAAGGGACCAATATTTTGCCAATTACTAAAGTCATTTGTGCCTCTTGTTTGTAAATTATTTTTATCTTCCCAAGCTTTCCATAATTCTTTAGAAGTTATAACTTTTCCATTACTGTCTAAGGAGTTTTTCCATCTACTTTGCCAACGTTTAAATGGCTTGTATCCGCTTCCTTTTTTGATTTTTTCGGTTTTATGAAGTTCCCAATATGTTTCAAACGCATTTGAAATTTCGGCTAAAGTAAATTCTTTTTTAGGTGATTCATCTTTAAGCTCTAACATCCAAGGCGAAGTAGGATTGAATTGGGCTTGTGTTTGAAACACGAATAGAATAGTTATTACAAAGAAAAAATGTTTCATAATTGTTAGAGTATTATTTTGCTAATTTTAGTAGTTATATTTGTAAATTACTTACAAAAATAAATGATTAAATTACTATAAAATTGTTTTGCGTTTTTTTAGTATATATATTTTTGACCTTTATAACACTATCCATTGCATCATTAGGTATTGTTGTAGAAAGTACGTAGTGTTTTATGAGCCAGTTTTTGTTTTCTTTTTCTAGAATTCCAGAGCCTCTACAAGTTCCCATCCAAGTATCTAAAATTTCATCAAACCAAATAGTATTATAATCCTTTGAAAAGTGAATATTTCTTTTTAATGCGGTGAAATTCCAAGTTTTTTTATCGTCAAAATAAGGTTTAGCATACGAGGCAAATTCTTGTTTAGACCAAATTTCTGAAGCGTCTGTGCCAATATAAATTCCATCATGATGAATGCGATTAAAAAAAGCATTAAAATTTGCATTTTTCGCATCTTTATGCCAAGTATTTAGAATGGAGTCAATATGCTTTGTAACTTCTTTTTTGTTTGTTTTATTTGGTGAACAACTACTAAATAATATAAAAACGAGTATAATCAAGCTACTTTTTAGCACCAACTTTAAGTTCGGATTTTCTAGATAATGGTTGAATTCTTTTTTTATTAATCTTTCTTTTTTCAAGTTGTTTTAGTTTTATTGTTTTTTCACCTTGTTGTTTAAGAATTAAACTGTCTTCTTTTGGTTTGAATAAATGATTGTATTGCGTTAAGTCATTTAAAAGTATTTCTTTTTTTACTATCGAATTAATTTTCATATTTATGGCATAAAAAGCATTCAAAACATTGTTGTTTTCTTGAATTACTTCTTTGTTGGTAATACTTGGTATAGAATCCATATCAAATAATCGTAATGCTACATTGTGTAAAACATTAAGTCTAATTTTAAAACTAGGTATTTGTAAGTTTTCAATACGAATAGAATCTTTTAACTGTTGCGATAATACAGATAATTGGTTTGCGTTAAATAAAGTTTCTTTAATAGTTGTATTGGTTAATTTTGGAATAAAATCTGCCATATTTTGGTATTCTTGCCAATTTTCGACATAAATTTTTGCTTTAAGATGCAGTGTTTTTTGAGCAACAGCATTATTTATTTCTTGATTTTTTTTTTTTGTATTTATAGGGTTTTTATCTGTTGTGATTTCAGTTACATCTTTAGAACAAGAGGAAAATAAAACAAGAAAAAACAAGAAAAAGACAAACCTCATAGCAACTATTTTGAATATGTACTTGCGAAAATAATAAAAATACTTTGTTAACACTTAGAAAGTTAAATAATATGTTGCTAAGTACATGACAAAAACCTCATAATATTTATATCTATTTGATTTAAAGCGTTT
>CAZOQL010000115.1:0-7029 GCA_964582005.1 uncultured Flavobacteriaceae bacterium
CACCATGCGATAACCCCTGTAAATCAACCCTTTATTGTATAAATCTACAAAGGTTTTAATTACCGATTCACTCATCTCGGCATCTAAGGTGAATTTTGTTCTATCCCAATCGCAAGAACATCCTAATTTTTTTAATTGCTCTAAAATAACGCCTCCATATTCATTTGTCCAATCCCAAGCGTGTTTTAAAAACTCATCACGAGTTAAATCATTTTTATCAATACCTTGTTCTTTTAATTTAGCAACTACCTTAGCTTCAGTCGCTATAGATGCGTGATCTGTACCAGGAACCCAACATGCATTTTTACCTTGCAAACGAGCTCTTCTAATCAAAATATCTTGTATGGTATTATTCAACATATGCCCCATATGTAAAATACCTGTTACATTTGGTGGCGGAATAACAATAGTATACGGTTCTCTTTCGTCTGGCGTGGAATGAAAATAATTATTTTTCATCCAATATTGGTACCACTTTGCTTCTACTTCTTTTGCTTTATATTTTGCTGAAATACTCATTTTGGTATACTATTTGTTTATTATGTGATAAGTTTACAAAATTACAATTATTTTAACTTTTGAATTATAAAAAATAATACTAACTTTACACCTTACTAAAACAACCATTATGAAAAAAATAATTACCTTATTATTTATCGGATTAATTACTTTATCCATAAACGCACAAAAAAATGATTTAACGATTAACACCGACCCTAATGCTGGAATATTTAAATTTGAAACAGAAGTTTTAGATTACGGAACTATTGCACATAAATCGGATGGCGTTCGTGCTTTTGTATTTAAAAATGTAGGTAAATCACCTATTATTATAAGTAGAGCAACAGGAAGTTGTGGCTGTACTGTACCAACGGTACCAAAAAGACCAATAATGCCTGGTGAAACTGCTGAAATTGTCGTAAAATACGACACTAAGCGTAAAGGTCCTTTTTCTAAAACGATTACTCTATACTCTAACGCTTCTGAAAAAGCGAAAACCATTAGAGTTAAAGGAAATATTTTAAAAGAAAATAACAAACCAAAAGAAAGTTTAGAAAAATCAAAAAGCATTATGGAAGTAAAATAAACTTCTTTCGTAAAAAATAAAGCTCTCATTTTGAGGGCTTTTTTTATAAAATAAATTATTGCATTATTCGTTCTATTCAAAACTATTTTCATGAAAAAAATCACACTCATTTTATTTCTTTTTTTTATCACGTGTAACTTTGCACAAAAAGCAAAAAAAGAATATCCAATTATGGAATTTGAACAAACTACCATTAACTACGGTAAAATTAATTCGGAATCTAGCGGAAGACGAACCTTCAAATTTACCAATATTGGCAAAGCACCTCTAATTATTACAAAGGTTAAAGGCAGTTGCGGTTGTGTGGTTTTAAAATACCCTAAAAAACCAATTTTACCAAATGAAAAAGGCGAAATTGAAATTGTATATAATGTATTAAAGGTTGGTAGAATTTCTAGAACAGTTACTGTTACAGCTAACACCAAAAAACCAAGAAAAACGCTTAAAATAAAAGGTAGGGTTCTAAAAAGCAAAAAATAATTTTATATTGACCAATATGGACACATACTATGAAAATATTACTACTTGACCATAATGATTCCTTTACTTATAACATTGTTGAAGTATTGCGTCATTTTAAGAATTGTGACGTAAGCGTAATTAAATACGAAGATTTTACTCTCTCTAAAGTTTCGTCTTTTGATAAAATAATTCTTTCTCCTGGTCCAGGATTGCCAAAAGACTACCCCAAAACAATACAATTAATTAGTGATTTTCATAAAACAAAACCAATTCTAGGAATTTGTTTAGGACATCAAACAATTTGTACTTTTTTTGGAGCAAATTTATATAATTTTGAAAAGGTTATTCACGGAGTTAGTAAAGAAATCACCATACATTCAACATTTAAATTGTTTCAAGATATTCCTTCTAAAATTAAGGTTGGGTTGTATCATTCTTGGGCTGTAAATAAAGACAACTTACATAATGACATCGTAATTACGGCAACAACTAAAGATAATATAATAATGAGTGTTGAACATGAAAAACACCTGCTTTTTGGAATTCAATTTCATCCAGAATCTTTTTTAACTCCTCACGGAAAACAATTACTAAAAAACTTTATCGAATTATAAAATGGGTATCGACAATTTTAAACATAAAGTGAATGATTATACTGCTAAAGGCATACCTTATCTGTTTTTACTAGATTATGAATTGGAAAAACCATTTATTTGTAAGTTAACCGACTTAGAAGAACAAACTGTCTTTTACAACATTAAGGGTAATGGTAATTTAAAATCTGATTTAAATAAGAAATCAGTTCCTTTAAGCATAAAATCTTTTTCTAAAAAAAAATATATCACTGCTTTTAATTTGGTTATGAATCAAATTGTAAAAGGCAATTCCTACTTGCTTAATTTAACTTTTGCTAATAAAATAAAATCGGATAACTCCTTACTTGAAATTATTCAAAAAGCAAACTCTTCTTATAAATTGTATTTTAAAAATGAATTTATTTCCTTTTCACCAGAGAGTTTTATTCAAATTAAAAACAATAAAATAGTCACCTTTCCTATGAAAGGAACTATAAATGCAACTATTCCGAATGCCAAAGAAATTATACTGAATGATGCCAAAGAAACCAACGAACATAATACTATTGTAGATTTAATGCGAAATGATTTAGCAATGGTAGCTTCAAATATTACAATTAATAAGTTTCGATATATCGATAAAATTAAAACGCAACAAGATTCTATTTTACAAGTAAGTAGCGAAATTGAAGGAACACTTTCAAAAAATTGGAAAAGTAATTTTGGAGAAATTATACTTAAATTATTACCAGCTGGTTCTATTAGTGGCGCGCCAAAACCAAAGACTATAGCGATAATTAAAGAGGTAGAGCAAGAAAAAAGAGGTTATTATACGGGTATTTTTGGTGTTTTTGATGGAAATAATATTGATTCTGCTGTATTAATTAGATATATAGAGAATGAAAATGGCAAATTAACCTATCGTTCTGGTGGTGGAATAACCTCACAAAGTAATGCGAATTCTGAATATAATGAAATGTTACAAAAAATATATATACCAGTCTAATTCTATGAGAATAACACTTTTAATTATCCTTTTAAGCGTCACTTTTTCTTGTGATACTACGCAACAGAATACTTCAAAATCCTTTAATGAAGAATTTAATTCACAACAAGATTTTTTATTAAAATGGGAAAGTGCCAGTCAAAATAGCCCAGATAGTTATCATTTAGAAAACGAATTTTTAAAAATTACCACAAGAGCGCAAATGTCCGATAGAATTAAAATAAAAACCAAACAAACCCATTTTGGTTTAGGCTCGTATAATTGGTTAGTTTATGCGCCTGTATTTGAATTACACGCAAAGTGTAGTATTGGTGCTTTTATTTATAACGATGATACGCATGAAATAGATTTTGAAATTGGTTCAGGTTCTGCAACAACAAGAACGCAATTAAATGCACAAGAAAATGATCTTATTTTGTATTGTACATCACAAGGTAACCCATTCAGTTCTACCAAATTTTTAATACAAAGTGAAAAATGGTATCGCTTAAAATTAATTTTATCTATAGGCGAAAATAATAATTACTTAATAAAATGGTACTTAAATGACGTTTTGTTAAAAACACTGCAAACTACTATAAATAAAGAAACCACCTTTGGTATTTATCATAGTTTAGAAAATTTGAATTTTATGGGAGACTTTCTACCAACTACTCAAAATTACACTTACTTTGATTCTTTTTCTTATTCTGAAACGAGTTAAATTTTAAAAGTGGCACACTGTTTGTAATAGTTAAATCAGGTTATACTAACCATTTAATAGTAGTAATAACTTAAAACAGCACATCATGAAAAAAATAATGTTTTTAATAGTCACAATCTCACTTTTTACAAGTGCCCTTTTTGCAAATACCACTTCAACAGAAGATTCTTCTCCTTACAGTCGCTATACTAAAGGATACGGAGATACATTTAATTTTATTGAAGGTAATATAAATTTTATGGTGTATCAAAATGGCGAGTTTGATTTTTTTATAGCGCATAACGGATTCTCCTCAAATTTTGATTTTGGAGCAGTAAACATAACCTTTAATTCTGGTTATAATTACGACGCTTATGTACAATATGATTCTTTTGGAGCTATTATTCAAATTGAAGGAACTCCAATATTTTATGATCATTACGGACGAATTAACAGAATAGGAAACACTTCTATTCGTTATAATAATAGAAGGTTGATTCAATTTGGAGGTTTGTTTGTACACTACAATTCCTTTGGACATTTTCATAGAGTTTCAGGGTTTATCAATCCATTTAATAGACATTATATTTACAGACCTTACTTTCATTTTTATTCAAGACCTATATTCAATCATTGTATTGTAAGTTATAATCCATATAGAAGACATTACACACCAACAAGACATTTTTTCAATAGAAATAATAGTTATCGCAGATTAGATTCTCGAAAAAGAACTGCCAGCTCTAGAGTTATAAGAGGTGCAACAACAAGAAGAACTGTACCAAGTAGAATAGACCGAAACAGAAGTACGAGAAATGTTCGTAATGCATCTACAAGAAACACAACTACTAGAGACAGAAATGCTACAACAATTAGAAGCACTAGAAATCTTAGAACAACAGAACCTAGTGTAAGAAATAGGAATACTTCCACAAGAACATCTAGAAGCATAAAACCTTCTACAAGAACAACGAGAAGTACTTCTACAAGAGGTACAAGAACTGACAGAAATACTTCCACAAGAAATACTAGAAGCATAAAACCATCTACAAGGTCTACAAAAAACACCTCTGCAAGAAAAAATACTAGAAGTTCTAAACCAACTAGAACAATGCGTAGCTCAAAAAGCAACCTTTCTAGAAAAAGCACCTCTAGTAGACGTAATACATCTTCGTCACGTAGCTCAAGAGGCGCAAGAAGGTAGTTAAAAACAAGGTTTGGTTAGTTGAAAAAGCTTGCAATTGCAATGATTGTGAGCTTTTTCTATGGAAGTTACTTTAAGTTAAATGTATCTTATTTTTGTAATAGTTTTTCTTTAAACAAAAACATTAATACAATAGGAATACCCAAACCAATTACCAATATTTTATTGGTTTCTAAAACACTTGGATGCAAAATAATAGTTAATACATAACCAGCAATAGCACCACCAAGATGCGCACTATGTCCAATATTCCCAAGAGATTTTTTCATTCCATAAATGGAATACAATAAATACCCAATAGCAAAAATCCAACCTGGCACAAAATATATTGGAATTCTTGGTTCTAGCATAACGGCTGCATACAAAACACCCATTACAGCACCAGATGCACCAACTGCACTATAAAAAGGTTCGCGTTTATGAAACACTAATGCCAAAGCACTACCTGCTAACAAGCTAGCAAAATAGATTAAAATAAACTTAATTTCGCCTATAGCTTGTACAACATACATCGCAAACATATACAAGGTAATCATATTAAACAATAAATGTTGTTGATCGGCATGTAAAAAACCAGAAGTAAACATTCGATGCTTTTCGCCTTGCTGAATTGGTGATATTTGAAATTTATTTTTTTCAAAAAAATACCTATCACTAAAACCTTTCATAGAAACGATTACGTTTGCTACAATAATTACAATAGTTACAATATCTAATCCGCCCATAATTTATCTTTATATTTTCACCAAAGATAAAATTAAATCCGATATTTGCTTTAAAATTCAAAACTTAATGCAGTTTATTATATTTATACTGGTTTATCCTATTATTTGGTTAATATCTTTACTTCCATTACGCATATTATACGTTTTTTCGGATGGTATTTACTTTCTTGTATATTATGTTTTTGCTTATCGAAAAAAAGTAGTTTCGGCTAATTTGAAACAATCTTTTCCTGAGAAATCATCCAAAGAATTATTAAAAATTCAAAAGAAGTTCTTTCATCATTTTATAGATATTTTTATTGAGATGATTAAATCATTTACTATATCCGAAAAAGAATTAAAAAAACGCTATCGGTTTACTAATATTGAAGAACTTAATCAATTAGAAAAATTAAATAAGAGTATTATAATTATGGGTTCGCATTATGCCAATTGGGAATGGGTCATTATTTTAAATAAATACATTTCACATAAAAGCTTTGCTGCTTACACGAGAATTAATAATAAATATTTTGAAAAAAAAATATTACAATCTCGTGAACGTTTAGGTGCAAATTTTATTGAAACGACAAAATTTGTACCATTTATAGAATCTAATAAAAAAGAAAATGTACTAGCTATTTATGGTTTATTAAGTGACCAATCTCCACAATTGCATAGAGCAAAGTATTTTAAAGAGTTTATGGGCGTTAAAGCGCCAATTCATACAGGAGCTGAGTTTTTAGGGCGAAAATACGATCACGCTATAATGTTTATAAAAACCAATAAAATAAAACGTGGCTATTATGAAACTACTTTTGAAGTACTAGCCGAAAACCCAAACGACCATAAAGAGTACGCCATTACAGATGTTTTTTTAGAAAAAGTAGAACAGCAAATTCGTAAAAAACCCGAATATTATTTTTGGTCACACAAACGCTGGAAGCATTCCAATAGTATTGATGCCGAATTAGAACGTAGAAAAAATTAACCAAAAAAAACTAAAACCAATCTTTAATAATTAAGTCTTCTATATTATTATCGTTTATATGTTTAAACGCATTTGATGCCGAGTTATACGTGTAATCTTTACTCCAATTTTCTACATTATTTGCAAGAGCAATAATACTATCACAAACAAAAACAACCTCAACATCTGTCATTGTTGGATGAATTGACATACGAATCCAACCTGGTTTGTCTATCATGCAACCATCATTAATAGTTTCTACAAGTTCTTGTGATTTTTGTTGGTCTACATGTAATAAATAATGTCCATAAGTTCCTGCACAAGAACAACCACCACGTG
>CAZOQL010000116.1:0-1565 GCA_964582005.1 uncultured Flavobacteriaceae bacterium
ATGAAAATGGTAATTTAGGACCTGTTTATGGACATCAATGGCGTAATTGGAATGACGATCAAATTGATCAAATTACCGAAGTTATTGAACTAATAAAACACAACCCTAATAGTAGAAGAATGTTAGTTTCCGCTTGGAATCCTAGTGTTTTACCAGATACATCCGTTTCCTTTTCGGAAAACGTTGCAAATAACAAAGCTGCTTTGCCACCTTGCCATGCCTTCTTTCAATTTTATGTTGCCGATGGTAAATTATCTTGTCAATTATACCAACGTAGTGCCGACATATTTTTAGGCGTTCCGTTTAATATTGCATCATATGCTTTATTAGTTTTAATGATGGCACAAGTTTGTGATTTAGAACCTGGTGATTTTATACATACTTTTGGTGATGCGCATATTTATAATGACCATAGCGAACAAATTGCTTTACAGCTAACTAGAGACACTAGAAATTTACCAAAAATGAAATTAAATTCCAAGATTAAAAATATTTTTGACTTTACTTTTGATGATTTTGAATTGCTTGGCTATGAACCACATCCTTTAATTCGTGGTAAAGTATCGGTTTAAACATGCAAATACCTTTTTTAACTTATTTATATAACCTTTTCCAAAATCAAGATATTTTACCTGCTTTGACAAATAAACCAACGCTCACTATAATCGCTGCCATAGCAAATAATAATGCCTTAGGGAAAGATAATCAATTAATTTGGCATTTATCGGCCGATTTAAAACGTTTTAAAAAACTCACAACTGGTCACCATATTATTATGGGTAGAAATACCTTTGAATCTATTGGCAAACCATTACCAAATAGAACAACCGTAATTATTACACGTAATAAAAACTACAAGCAAGAAAGTTGTATTGTGGTGCATTCTTTAGAAGAGGCTTTGAAAGTAGTAAAAAATGACGATTCTCCATATATTATTGGTGGTGCACAAATTTACAAACAATCTATTGACCTTGTAGATAAATTAGACATTACTATGGTTCATCATGATTTTGAAGCGGATGTGTTTTTTCCTAAAATTGATTTATTTATTTGGAAAGAAATAAGTAGAGAGTATTTTAAATCAGACAAAAAAAACCAATATAATTATAGTTTTGTTTCGTTTGAAAGAAACTAATATTCTACACGTATAGTAACGGCAACATTCTCTTCATCACCTAATTTAAGAACTAAAGCATGGTAAGTAATATTTGGTGCTACAGTAGTTATATTTTGAACAAATACAACCTCCAAGGTTAATCCATTGTGCTGACAATCAAAATAATAATTATAATTAATACGATCGTTTCCACTAGACAAACCCTTTTTACCTATGATTAAATCATAACGAGAAAAATCTATTTGTGGTGTGCAATTACCTGTTACTAAGTTGTCGTATTGATTTTGAGAGCGTATGATAGTAAAATCATCAGATAAGTCAATTTCTACACTATAACGAGTATCTATGCATCCATAAGCTTCTTCTAAACTAGTAGTTTCAATCGTATTTGGAAGGCAATTGGTATCTTCTTCTAATTCACATGAAGCAATTAAAAATAGGAATAGTA
>CAZOQL010000116.1:1665-6951 GCA_964582005.1 uncultured Flavobacteriaceae bacterium
AAATTTTTAGTAAGCGAAGCAGGTACTTTTTTAACGCAAGTAAATGTTATTAAACAAACAACTGCTTGTACTTTTGTTGCTATAAATAGCGGTTTTAATCATCTTATTAGACCTATGCTTTATAATGCATATCATAAAATTTAAAACCTATCTAATTCTAAAGGTCAAAAAAAGATGTACTCGGTAGTTGGTTATATTTGTGAGACAGATACTTTTGCCGAAGATAGGTTAATTAAATGATGTTAGAGAAGGCGATATTTTAGCTTTTAAAAACGCTGGTGCTTATTGTTTTAGTATGGCTTCTAATTATAATTCTAGATTAAAACTTGCAGAAGTTTTATTGTTAAAAGGAAAAGATTACTTGATGAGAAAAGCAGAAAAGTTAGATGATTTGTTGGTTAATAAAACAAACCCTACTATTATATTTTAGCTAAACTAAAAGTGTTGGTTATACTAATGTGCATCTAACCAATTATCGCCTTCATCCAATTCTACGTCTAACGGAATACTAAGTGTAAAGGCTTCTTCCATGGCAGTTTTAATGATTGGTTTTAAGGCTTCTTTTTCATCTTTATGCATATCAAAAACCAACTCATCGTGTACTTGTAAAAGCATTTTAGTTTTGTAATTGCCTTTTTCTAATAATTGCTGAATGTTAATCATAGCAATTTTGATAATATCGGCAGCTGTCCCTTGAATTGGTGCGTTTACTGCATTCCGCTCGTCTCCAGCACGTACAAATGAATTGCCCGAATTGATGTTTTTTAAATAGCGTCTTCTGCCTAATAATGTTTCTACAAACCCTTGCTCTTTTGCCAATTCAACTTGGCTAGAAATGTACTTCTTTAAAATTGGGTACGTTTCGTAATACGTATCAATCAGTTCTTTAGCTTCACTTCTACTCATATTGGTTTGCTGGCTCAATCCAAATGCCGAAACACCGTAAATTATTCCAAAATTGACTGTTTTTGCTTGGCTTCTTTGGTCACGTGTAACTTCATCTAAGGGAACGTCAAATACTTTTGCGGCGGTTGCTTTATGAATATCTTCACCATTAATAAAACTTTGTTTCATGGTGTCTTCGCCACTCATTTCGGCAATCAAACGCAATTCTATTTGCGAATAATCGGCTGCTACTAAAGTGTAATTTTCATCTCTTGGTACAAAAGCTTTTCGCACTTGTTTCCCTCTTTCTGTACGGATAGGAATATTCTGTAAGTTAGGAGCAGTTGAACTTAAACGACCTGTAGATGCAACGGTTTGCATATAGGTTGTGTGAATTCTTTTTGATTCTTCATTCACTTCTTTAGGTAAAGCATCTACATAGGTGTTTTTCAATTTCACCAAACCTCGCCATTCTAAAATATTACGTATAATTTCGTGATCTTTGGCTAATTTACTCAGCACTTCTTCGCCTGTTGCGTATTGTCCTGTTTTGGTTTTTTTTGGTTTTCCCACCAATTTTAAATGCTCAAACAACACTTGACCCAATTGTTTTGGCGATGCTAAATTGAATTCAACATTGGCTACGCGATAAATACTACTTTCTAAATCTTGAATATCATCGTTTAATTTTTTTGATAATCCGTTAAGGAAATCTACATCCAAATTAATACCTTCCAATTCCATTTTTGCTAAAACACTAACCAATGGCATTTCAATATTTTGGAATAGTTTGGTTAGATTTTTCTCTTTTAATTTGGTTTTGAAAAGTTGTTTTAATTGAAACGTAATATCAGCATCTTCTACTGCATATTCCGTAATTTCTTTAATATCAATTTCACTCATTGAGCGTTGATTTTTGCCTTTTTTACCAATTAATTTTTCGATAGAAATAGGTTGGTATTTTAAATACGTTTCTGCCAAGACATTCATGCCGTGTCGCATGTCTGGTTGTAACAAATAATGAGCTATCATTGTGTCAAAGAGTGCTCCGTTTACTTTAATATCGTATTTATGCAATACTTTAATATCGTATTTTAAATTTTGACCAATTTTTTCGATGTTGGTATCTTCAAAAAACGGACGTAATTTTTCTATTAATTTTTGTGCGTCTTCTTTAGCTTTCGGAAACGGAATATAATACCCTGTATGCGCTTCGTAAGAAAAAGCAATACCAACCAACTCGGCTTCCAAGGTATTTAAACTAGTGGTTTCGGTATCAAAACAAACCGACTTTTGTTGCATCAGTTTACTGATAAATAATTTACGCGATAAAGGTGTTTCTAAACTTTGATAAAAGTGTTTTGTATTTTCAGCCGTCTTAAAACCTGTAATTATTGGTATGTTGTCTGATAAAGGCGAAGCAAACAAATCTAATTGTCCTGTTACTTCAGTTTTATCTTTTGAAACTTGACTCTTTTTCACTTCACGAATTTGTCCTTCAGCACTTGCGGGATTTACAAATAAATTATTCAAGGTATTCCACATTCTACGGAATTCTAATTCCTGAAAAAGGGTACTTACTTCTTGAAATTTTGGCTTGGTTAATTTGTAATCATCGGCGTTAAATGTCACAGGACAATCGAGCATAATAGTTGCTAATTGTTTTGAGAGTATGCCTAAATCTTTATTAGCCTCTACTTTCTCTTTCATTTTTCCTTTTAAATCTGCTGTATTTGCCAACAGATTCTCCATAGAACCGTATTGTTTTAAGAATTTTTTGGCGGTTTTATCACCAACACCAGGCAAGCCAGGAATATTATCTACAGCATCGCCCATCATTCCTAAATAATCAATCACTTGTATTGGATCGTCTATTTCAAATTTGGCTTTTACTTTATCTACATCCCAAATCTCAATACCATTTCCCATACGTGCCGGTCGGTACATTTTAATGTTTTCGGATACCAATTGTGCAAAATCTTTATCTGGCGTTACCATAAAAACTTCAAAACCTTGTTTTTCGGCTTGTTTGGCTAATGTTCCTATTAAATCATCGGCTTCAAAGCCAGCAACCTCAACAATAGGGATTTGCATGGCTTCTAATATTTTATGAATATAAGGTACGGCAATTTTTATGGCTTCGGGTGTTTCTTGACGGTTGCCTTTATAAGCTGGAAATGCTTCGGTACGTGCAACAGAACCACCTTTGTCAAAAGCAACGGCCAATAAATCTGGTTTTTCTCTACGAATGACATCCAACATGGAATTCATAAAACCCAATATTGCCGAAGTATCCATACCTTTTGAATTGATACGGGGATTTTTAATTAAGGCATAATATCCTCTAAATATTAAGGCGAAAGCGTCTAGTAGGAATACTCGTTTTTTTTGCATTTTAGTTTGTATTAGTGACAAATATACATAGTGTCTATCAGAAAATAGGTTCTTTTTATAAATTTTATAAATGCTTTTTTAAAAAGTCGTAATGTAAAAGAAATAAGATTATCAAAATTAATTTTTTTATATTTACAACTCTAAAAGGTTGATCATGAAAAAAATACTATCATTTTTTCTATTATTTGTAAGCTTATATTCTTTTACACAAAACCCAAGTTTATTTGAAAAAAGATGGTTTGTAGAAAATGTCTCTATAAATGGAACTAATAATTAAGTACTAAACAACTCGATACAACTTCTCATACAACAACTGTTTTAAAGCGGTGTAATTTCGAACTAATTCTAGTTCGGATAAACGATTTTCGGTTGTTACCAAATTAACTTTGATTTCGTTAATTTTTTGTTCAATGAGCACTCTACGCATATTAAAAACGGCATCCATAACTAACTTAGAAAGTGTGTTTTCTTTGGTTTTTACCACAATATGTTTACTTTCCCAATCACTTAAAATATAACGTTCGTCATTCATTAACAAATCACTAACGGTCATACTTATATTGGGGTTTTCGTGATTAATTAAATGTTCAATGGAAACGCGTTCACCTTGATTTAATTGCGGGATTATCTCGGCATAAATTGTTTTGAATGTGTCGTTTGTAAACTCTATTTCATCATCTTGTAGGTGTAAAAATATTTCTTTAGAAACCGTATTGGAGAACACTTTTTTAACAATTTCAATTTCGCCTTCTTCATTTTCTTCTTCTATAAAATCAATAAATTCGGTTTCCTTATTGCCATATAACAACAAAATTTCAATCAAATGCCTTTCTAATATATTTAATTGATTGATTTTTATAGCTTTTGATTGTTCTATTTTTACCAGTTCTAAAGCTTTGTTTTGATGCGGTCTTTTTGCTTCTTCTCGTTCGTTTTTATTGCGTATTTGTGCTAATTCACTAAACAAAACTTTTTCGGAAATTTGCATGATATTTGCACATTCTTGTACATATACTTCTCGCTGAATAGCACTTGGTATTTTAGCAATACTTTGTACTATTTCTCTAATTAACCCTGCTTTTTTTATAGGGTCATTGGCTGCATCCTTTAACAATAAAGATACTTTAAATTGTATAAAATCTTGTGCGTTATCTATTAAGTAAATTTTAAGCTCTTCTCTAGTCACAGATTTTGCAAAACTATCTGGATCTTCGCCATCGGGAAACGCAACTACTTTTACGTTCATGCCTTGCTCTAGAATTAAATCTATTCCTCGAATGGAAGCTCTTATTCCTGCTGCATCACCATCAAAAAGTACGGTAATGTTGTTGGTTAATCTTGATACTAATCTAATTTGATCTGAAGTTAAAGCAGTTCCTGAAGAAGCAACGGTATTGTGTACTCCCTTTTGATCGAATGAAATTACATCGGTATAACCTTCTACCAAATAACAATTATCTTCTTTAGCAATGGCTTGTTTTGCGTGGTAAATACCATATAAAATTTTACTTTTATGGTAAATTTCGCTTTCGGGTGAATTGAGGTATTTTGCTGCTTTTTTATCGGCTTTTAAAATACGTCCTCCAAACCCTAAAACACGACCACTCATAGAGTGAATTGGGAATAAAACACGTCCTTTAAAACGGTCAAAATTTCTCGCAGGTTTATGGGGTGTGGCTTCTTTTACAATGGTTAAGCCTGTTTTACTTAAAAAGTCTAAACTGTATTTTTGTTTTAAAGCCTCATCAGTAAATGCGGTCCATTGATCTAGTGCATACCCTAATTCGAATTTTTTTATGGTTTCATCGGTAAATCCGCGTTCTTTAAAATAAGAATAGCCAATGGCTTTCCCTTTTGGGTTTTCTAATAATATTTTATGAAAATATTTAGCTGCATATTCCGACACCAAATACATGCTTTCTTTGGCAGATTGTGCTTGTTTTTGCTCGTCTGTTTGCTCGGTTTCTTCAATTTCGATATTGTATTTTTTGGCTAAATATCGAATTG
>CAZOQL010000117.1:0-6685 GCA_964582005.1 uncultured Flavobacteriaceae bacterium
AATATTTAAACTGTGATTTGAAATACGGCTTGTCTGAAAAACCTGCACCCAAAACTGTAGGAAAACTGAAAGAAAATTTAGAAAACCATATCAATATGCTTCAAAACAATAATAAAAGAGTAGCAAAATATTTTAATCATCCAAGTATAAAATATGCAGCATAAAAATTAAATATCTATTGATGCGAGATTAATAGCAGAAGTTTTAACATCAGGTAAAATAGAAAAGTTTATCTTTTTAAGTATTTTTGTATTTATGAAAAATGATTTTATACATAAAGAAATTTGACTACTTACTACGATGGGAGCATTTCAACGTTCAAATCTATATAATAAGTCCATATATGATGAGTTAAAAAGAAAGGACTTTAGGAACTCTTTACATACATTCATAAAGAACATTTCACTTACGAAGTATAAAGAAAAAGTCAATCCAACAGAGCATCTAAAAAATATTAATAGAATTAGTGAGTTCTCAAAGAATAGTGAATTTTCTTATATGCTAAAAAATGGAGAATTAAATTTTGGAGTAAGTCAAAAACTGTTAAACTTATATTTAAAATATTTATGGTGTTTAGATATTATTAAAACACCACCACATTTTCCTGTCGATAGAATTATACAGAAAAACCTCAACAAAAAGGCAAAAGAGTTGAATATTAAAAAACAAAACATTATTTCTTGGACACAGGTTGTGAATAAAGAACAATATCTAAAGGTAATATATTATGCTATAAAAATAAATGAAAAATTAAATTATAATAATTTAGCAGAGTTAGAATTAAATTTATTTGATAGAAAATAACCTTAAAGTTCATTTACAATACAAAAATCGTACAATTACAAGCATAAGAAAACCCTAAAAATCTAATATTTAGATGATTAGGGTTTTTCTTTGCGGAGAAAGAGGGATTCGAACCCCCGGAGGTGTGACCCTCGCCAGTTTTCAAGACTGGTGCATTCGACCACTCTGCCATTTCTCCAGTAGTCTTTTGCTTATTTAAGCGGTTGCAAATATAAACTCCTTTTTGGTTTTGCAAAAGAAAAAATCGTATTTTATTATTGTTTATTTCTAAAAACAAATTCACCATTAAACGAATCTAATAAAATAAAACTATCCGAAGTTATTTTTCCTGAAATAATTTCTTTAGATAGTTTATTTAACACCTCTCTTTGAATTACGCGTTTTATTGGTCTAGCTCCGTATTGTGGATCAAAACCTTTTTCCGAAAGTGCAGTAATCGCTTCTTCTGTAAAAGTAAATTTAATATCCTTTTCAGCTAACTTCTTTACCAAATTACGTAATTGTATTTGCACAATTTGATTTATTTCTTCTTTATTTAAAGGCGTAAACATTATTATTTCATCTATTCTGTTTATAAATTCAGGTCGTACGTTTTGTTTTAAAATAGAAACTACTTCCGTTTTAGTTTGCGCAACAACTAATGCTCGTTTATCCATATCTAATCCCTCTAACTTCTCTTGAATAATATGTGCACCTATATTAGAAGTCATAATAATAATCGTATTTCTAAAATCAGCTGTTCTACCTTTATTATCGGTCAATCTACCTTCATCTAAAACTTGTAACAAAATATTAAATGTATCTGGATGTGCTTTTTCAATTTCATCCAATAACACTACCGAATAAGGTTTTCTTCGTACTGCTTCGGTTAACTGCCCGCCTTCATCATAACCAACATATCCTGGAGGCGCTCCAACTAAACGAGAAATCGAATGTTTTTCTTGGTATTCGCTCATATCTATTCTGGTCATTGCAGATTCGTCATCAAACAAATAATCGGCTAATGCTTTGGCAAGTTCGGTTTTACCAACACCTGTTGTCCCTAAAAATAAAAACGAACCTAAGGGTTTTTTATCATCTTGTAAACCTGCTCTTGAGCGTCTTACTGCATCGGAAACAGCTATAATTGCCTCTTCTTGACCAACTACTCTTTTATGTAACTCTTCCTCTAAATACAATAGTTTTTCTCTGTCAGATTGTAACATTTTCTGTACAGGTATTCCAGTCCATTTTGCAACTATTTCAGCAATATCTTCACTAGTAACCTCTTCTTTTATTAAAGCATTTTCTTGATTTTTAGCTAATTTTTCTTGAAGTTCTATAAGTATTTCTTCTTCTTTTTGAATTTTCCCGTAACGAATTTCGGCAACCAAGCCATAATTACCATCTCGTTCAGCTCTTTCGGCTTCTAGCTTAAAGTTTTCAATGTTTTCTTTAGCTTCTTGCACTTCATCCACAAGGTCTTTTTCACTTTTCCACTTGGCATAAATACTTTCTCTTTCTTCTTTTAAATTTGCTAATTCTTTACGAATACTTGCTATTTTCTTTTCCTCTTTTTCTCTTTTTATTGCCTCAATTTCAATTTCCAATTGCATAATTTTACGATCAAGTGCATCTAACTCTTCTGGCTTAGAATTGATTTCCATTCTAATTTTTGCCGCAGCTTCATCCATTAAATCAATCGCCTTATCAGGTAAAAAACGATTGGTAATATAGCGTTGTGATAATTCTACGCAAGCAATAATCGCACTATCTTTTATTTGCACTTTATGGTGTGTTTCGTATTTTTCTTTAATACCACGTAAAATAGAAATAGCCGACTCTGTATCTGGTTCGTCAACCATTACTTTCTGAAATCGTCTTTCTAAGGCTTTATCTTTTTCAAAATATTTTTGATATTCATCTAAAGTTGTTGCCCCAATGGCACGTAACTCACCACGAGCCAAAGCTGGCTTCAAAATATTTGCTGCATCCATTGCTCCTTGTCCGCCACCAGCACCAACTAAAGTATGTATTTCGTCAATAAATAAAATAATTTCACCATCCGCAATAGTCACTTCTTTAATAACGGATTTTAAACGCTCTTCAAACTCTCCTTTATATTTAGCTCCAGCGATTAAAGCTCCCATATCTAAGGAGTATAAGGTTTTATTTTGTAAATTTTCTGGAACATCTCCCTTTACAATTCTATGCGCTAAACCCTCGGCAATTGCTGTTTTTCCAGTTCCTGGCTCACCAATTAATATTGGATTATTTTTAGTTCTACGAGATAAAATTTGTAATATTCTACGTATTTCATCATTACGACCAATTACTGGATCTAACTTTCCATCATTGGCTAACTGATTTAAATTTTTAGCATATTTATTTAGTGCATTGTACGTATCTTCGGCACTTTGTGAAGTTACTCGCTCACCGTTTCGCAACTCTTCAATGGCTAATTTTAAGTCTTTATCATTAATTCCATTATCTTTTAGTAATTGTGTTGTTTTACCTTTTGATTTTAAAATGGCTAAGATCAAATGTTCGATAGAAACGTATTCATCTTTCATTTTTTTAGCCAAATTACTAGCTTCAAGAAGCATTTTACTAGCTTCTCTTGCTATGGAAATTTCGCCACCTTCTACTTTAGAAAAACTTTGAGTAATAGTATTTAAAGTGTTTTTAAAAAGCACTGTATTTACACCTAATTTATTTAAAATAAAAGGTAATACATTTTCATCTACCTCAAAAATAGATTTTAAAATATGTGCATTTTCTACTTGTTGCTGCCCATTAGCTTGTACAATTTCTTGCGCTTTCTGAATAACTTCCTGGGCTTTAATTGTATAGTTATTAAAATTCATAGTATTTATTTTAATTGTTAAATAGCAAATAATATTCCATATAAAGAAATCAATCATAAAATGTCAAAATGTCTATTAAACTTTTTTTTAATGACTTTTTAGCAGGTTTTAGCCTTTGATTGTTAAAATTTAAAGCCGAAATGTTTATTGTAAAAAATATAATTTCATGTTTATAATTCCTATTTTTACAAAAAAATAACAATGTCATTTTTCAAAAATTTATTTCAAAAAAAAGAAGATACTTTCTCTAATATCAATTGGATTCCTTTGGTAGAAATAGGGCAATTAAAAGAAATTTCAACAAATTCTTCAAAAAAAACACAAGCCATTTTTAAACACAGCACAAGGTGCGGTGTTAGTGGTATGGTTATTAAACAATTTGAAAAATCTTATGCACTTAAAGAAGGTGAAATGGATTTATACTTTTTAGATTTGTTGAAATTTAGAGCTATTTCTAATGCAATAGCTAGTAAATTTCAAGTTATGCATCAGTCTCCACAATTAATAGTTATTAAAGATAAAAAAGTAATTGCTCACGATTCACATAATGGAATTTTATCCCTTAATTTAAAAGAAAAAATATGAATTTTATCCAACAAGCCTATAAAGGTAAAAACGAATTTTGGCGTTTTTTAATTACTTCGCTACTAGTTATGTCACCATTTATTTTAAATATTGTTATTTTCTTTTTAATGCCCGAGCTTTTTGAAATAGCAATGGAAGGCAATAATGCTATGAATAGCAATGTTGATTTATTTGTAAATCTTATCGTATTTGCATTTTTTTTAGGTTTATTATTTGTCTTTGTAAAGTTTACGCACCAAAGAAGTATTACAACCTTAATAACTAGTCGAAAAAAAGTGGATTGGACACGTGTGTTTTTTTCCTTTTTTTTATGGTTCTCTGTAACAATCATTTTAGGTATAGGTTGGTATTCGGCACCTGAAAACTATATTTTAAATTTTGATTTATACCCATTTATTGGTCTAGTTGTCATTTCCTTTTTATTAATGCCTTTACAAACAAGCTTTGAAGAATTACTTTTTAGAGGTTATCTAATGCAACAAATTGGTGTTATTGTTAAAAATAGATGGTTTCCTTTAATTACAACATCCATTTTATTTGGGCTAATGCATGGTTTTAACCCAGAAGTAGAAAAATTAGGACCAATGGTAATGGTCTATTATATTGGTACTGGTCTATTTTTAGCAATCCTTACTTTAATGGATGAAGGAACCGAACTTGCCTTAGGGTTTCACGCAGCAAATAATATAGCTGCTGCAATTTTTATCACTACCAATTGGACGGTTTTTCAAACAGAAGCCATTCTAATAGACACATCAGAACCTACATTAGGCTTTGAAATCTATTTTTCTGTTTTTATTATTTACCCCTTATTATTAGTATTATTTTCTAAAAAATATGGTTGGAAAAATTGGAAAAACAATCTTTTTGGAAAAATAGAAAAACCAAACACCACAAATATTACTTTATTTAAAGAGGATAGTATGTTAGAAATCTAATTTGAAAATTTCATAATCTATACTTTAAAAGTAAATAAATATAATTTTAAGCCTATATTTGCCTGCAATTAATTCTTATTTAATTGTGATGACTACAAATTCAAATAAATTTTTTAGCGAAGGACTAACTTATGATGATGTATTATTAGTACCTGCATACTCTGAGGTACTGCCGTATCAAGTTAATTTACAATCAAAATTAACTAAAAATATTTCTATAAATACACCTATTATTTCTGCTGCAATGGATACGGTGACAGAAGCAAACATGGCAATTGCAATGGCTCGCGAAGGCGGTATTGGCGTTTTACACAAAAATATGACTATTGCACAACAAGCCAATGAAGTCCGTAAAGTAAAACGTAGTGAAGCAGGTATGATTATCGATCCGATAACCGTAAAAAAAGAAGCTACCGTTTTAGATGCAAAAGAGTTAATGAAAAAATTTAAAATTGGCGGAATTCCTGTAGTTAATAATGACGGAAAATTAATTGGCATTGTAACCAATCGCGATTTGCGTTTTGAAACAGAATACGGTAAATTAATTGATGATGTAATGACCAAAACCAATTTGGTTACTACCAAAAAAGGCACTTCCTTAGCCGAAGCAGAAGTCATTCTACAACAATATAAAATTGAAAAATTACCTGTTGTTGATGCGGATAATAATTTGGTTGGTTTAATCACATTTAGAGATATCATTAAAGTAAGTGAAAACCCTAATGCAAATAAAGATAGCTTTGGTCGCTTACGAGTTGCTGCTGCAATAGGTGTTTCAGGTGATTCTATGGAAAGAGCAAATGCACTAATTAAAGTTGGTGTAGACGCATTAGTTGTAGATACTGCGCACGGACATTCTAAAGGTGTTCTTGAAATTTTAAAAGAACTTAAAAAAAATCATCCAACAACGGATATTATTGTAGGTAATATTGCTACTGCTGATGCTGCAAAATTTTTACTCAAAGCTGGTGCTGATGCTGTAAAAGTTGGGATTGGCCCTGGTTCAATTTGTACTACTCGTATTGTTGCAGGCGTTGGTTTTCCACAATTATCTGCTATTATTGAAGTAGCAAATGCCTTAAAAGGAACAGGAGTTCCTGTAATTGCCGATGGCGGAATTAGATATACTGGTGATATTTCTAAAGCTATTGCAGCTGGAGCCGATTGCGTTATGCTGGGCTCCTTACTTGCAGGCACAAAAGAATCGCCTGGCGAAACCATTATTTTTGAAGGTAGAAAATTCAAATCCTATAGAGGAATGGGCTCTATTGAAGCAATGAAAAAAGGCTCTAAAGATCGCTATTTTCAAGACGTAGAAGACGATATTAAAAAATTAGTTCCCGAAGGTATTGTTGGTCGTGTTGCCTATAAAGGCGAACTTCAAGAAACAATGCATCAATTTATTGGTGGTTTACGAGCTGGTATGGGTTATTGTGGCTCTAAAGATATTGCGACACAAAAAGAGGCTAAATTTGTTAAAATTACGGCTTCTGGCATGAACGAAAGTCATCC
>CAZOQL010000118.1:0-6433 GCA_964582005.1 uncultured Flavobacteriaceae bacterium
AAGTGTCCAATTATTTAGCAAATTTAAACGAGTCTCAAAAACAAGCTGTTTTACAAACGGATGGACCACTATTAATTATAGCTGGAGCTGGTTCTGGTAAAACACGAGTGTTGACTTATAGAATTGCTTATATGATGGAGAAAGGAGTTGATCCTTTTAATATTTTAGCATTGACTTTTACGAATAAATCGGCACGAGAAATGAAATCTCGTATTGCTAAAATTGTTGGTGCAAGTGAATCTAAAAATTTATGGATGGGAACATTTCACTCCGTATTTGCACGAATTTTACGTTCCGAGAGTGAACGAATTGGTTTTCCATCTAATTTTACAATTTACGACACACAAGATTCCGTACGATTGCTAACGGCAATTATTAAGGAAATGAATCTAGAAAAAGACCGATACAAGCCCAAGCAAGTATTAGGGCGAATTTCGCAATATAAAAATAGTTTAATTACTGTTAGAGCTTATCAAAATAACCCAGAACTTATCGAAGCAGATATGGAATCTGGTAGACCTAAAATGGGTAATATTTACGCTACGTATGTTGCAAGATGTTTTAAGGCAGGTGCAATGGATTTTGATGACTTGTTATTGAGAACTAATGAACTATTATCTCGTTTCCCAGAAGTGTTGGCAAAATACCAAGATCGATTTAGGTATATAATGGTAGATGAATACCAAGATACCAACCATTCACAATATTTAATTGTGAGAGCTTTGGCAGATAGATTCCAAAATATTGCCGTAGTTGGTGATGATTCACAAAGTATTTATTCGTTTCGTGGTGCGAATATTCAAAATATATTGAATTTTCAAAAGGATTATTCCGATGTAAAAACCTTTAAGTTAGAACAAAATTATCGTTCTACACAAAACTTAGTAAATGCAGCAAATAGCGTAATTGTTAAAAACAAAACCCGATTAGAAAAAGAACTTTGGACCGATAATGAAACTGGTGAAAAAATAAAGGTAATGCGAACTATTTCGGATGCCGAAGAAGGTCGTTTTGTTGCCAATAGTATTTGGGAAAACGCCATTAAAAACCAATTAACATACGATAAATTCGCCATATTGTATCGTACCAATGCGCAATCTAGAGCAATGGAAGACGCTTTGCGTAAAAAAGATATAAAATACAGAATATTTGGAGGTTTGTCTTTTTATCAACGTAAAGAAATAAAAGATACGCTTTCGTATTTACGATTATTGGTAAATATAAATGATGAAGAAGCTTTAAAACGAGTTATTAATTATCCAGCGCGTGGTATCGGTCAAACAACCTTGCAAAAGCTAACCGTTGCAGCCAATCATTATAACAAACCCATCTTTACTATTTTAGAAAACTTACATAAGATAGATTTAAAACTAAATGCAGGAACGAGAACGAAGTTACAAAATTTTGTAACTATGATTAAGAGTTTTCAAGTAGAAGCAAAAACTAAAAATGCTTTTGAAATAACCGATTTTGTCATCAAGCAAGCAAAAATAGTTAATGAGTTAAATAAAGATGAAACTCCCGAAGCAATTAGTAGAGTAGAGAATATTCAAGAATTGTTAAACGGCATAAAAGATTTTGTAGAAGAGCAAAAAGACAAAATAGATGCAAATACTTCCTTGGCTTACTTTTTAGAAGATGTTGCCCTAGCAACCGATTTTGATAAAGAAAAACAAGACGATGAGCCAAGAGTATCTTTAATGACCATACATTTATCTAAAGGATTAGAGTTTCCGTATGTGTATATAGTTGGTTTAGAAGAAAATTTATTTCCATCAGGAATGAGTTCTAATACCAGAAGTGAATTAGAAGAAGAGCGCCGTTTGTTTTACGTAGCGTTAACTAGAGCCGAAAAACAAGCCTATTTATCGTATGCGCAAACAAGATATCGATGGGGTTCATTAATAGATTGTGAGCCAAGTAGATTTATTGAAGAGGTAGATGATAAATATTTAGACTATCTTGCACCCAAAATAAATCCTGCAATTAATAGATTTATTAATAATGATATTTTTGGAGATGTACCAAAACAAGTAATAAGATATAAAAAACCAATACAAAAGGGGAAAATGAAGAAATCTGTTGAATCCATTACGATTAGCACGCCAAAACGATTTACAAAATTAGCAACAGCAAAAGAAAATATAACCGACAGAATTGATGAAGAAATCATGGTTGGTTCTTACGTAATGCATGCGAAATTTGGTAGAGGTGAAGTATTGGCAATTGAAGGCTTAGAGGCCGATAGAAAAGCCGAAATTCTTTTTGAAAAAGAGGAAATAGGTACTAAAAAATTATTATTACAATTTGCAAAATTGCGTATTTTAAAAAGAAGACCACAATCTAACTAACGACAACATAATACTAATAATTTATTAGTACTTAATATTACAAAATTTCATGGAATACCAATTAGAATATAATTCAGAAAGAGAAACATTAATTATACCAGAATACGGTAGACACGTACAAAAATTAATAAACCATTGTAAAACTCTACCTACTAGAGATGAACGAAATGAAATGGCAAAATCTATCATAGAAGTAATGGGTAATTTACAACCTCATTTACGAGATGTGCCAGATTTTAAACACAAACTTTGGGATCAATTTTTTATAATGGCAAATTTTGATTTGGATGTTGACTCTCCTTTTGAAGTATTAACCGAAGAAGAGTTAACGGCAAAACCAGAAAAATTACCTTATCCTAAAAATGCATTAAAGTATCGTTTTTATGGTAATAATATTCAAATAATGATTGATGAAGCTTTGACTTGGGAAGAAGGAGATTTGAAAGAAAAATTAAAATTTACCATAGCAAATCACATGAAAAAATGTTTTTTAAATTGGAATAAAGACACCGTTGATGATGATGTAATTTTTAAACATTTAACCGATTTGTCTAATGGTAAAATAAATTTATCATCCGATGAAGTAACACTTTCGGATATTAGTAAATTATATAAAAAACCAGTTAATAAAACGAAGCATCAAAAAAATAAGAAACATTCTTATTCTAAAAAAAGATGGTAGTTTTATTTTAATTACCTAAAGACTTACGAAAATCAATATAAAAAATAAGAATGGCTATATTTAAAATTGAAGGTGGACATCAGTTAAAAGGAGAAGTAATTCCGCAAGGAGCAAAAAATGAAGTTTTACAAATTATTTGTGCTACTTTATTAACTCCTAAAAAAGTAATTGTACATAATGTTCCTAACTTAATTGATGTAAACAAACTTATTTTTATCTTAAAAGAACTAGGCGTTAAAGTAGAACAATTAGCTTCACATTCGTATAGTTTTCAAGCCGATGATCTAGATTTATCTTATTTAGAATCCGAAAAATTTAAAAAAGATGGAGCATCTTTACGTGGTTCGGTAATGTTGGTTGGACCTATGTTGGCTCGTTTTGGTAAGGGTTATATTCCAAGACCTGGAGGCGATAAAATAGGAAGAAGAAGATTAGATACGCACTTTGAAGGATTTATGAAATTGGGTGCTAAATTTAGATATAATAAAGAAGAGCATTTTTATGGTGTAGAAGCAAAGGAGTTGAAAGGAACTTTTATGCTTTTAGATGAAGCTTCTGTAACAGGAACCGCCAATATTTTAATGGCTGCTGTTTTAGCAAAAGGAAAAACTTCTATATATAATGCGGCTTGTGAACCGTATATTCAGCAATTATCAAAAATGTTGAATAGTATGGGTGCAAATATAACTGGCGTTGGTTCTAACCTTTTAATTATTGAAGGTGTAACCGAGCTAAAAGGATGTACGCATACGGTTTTACCCGATATGATAGAAATAGGTAGTTGGATTGGTATTGCTGCTATTACAAAATCAGAAATTACCATTAAAAATGTAAGTTGGGAAAACTTAGGGCAAATACCAACCGTTTTTAGAAAATTAGGTATTAAACTAGAAAAAATAAATGATGACATCTATATTCCTGCTCAGGATAGTTATGCTATCAAAGGGTTTATTGATGGTTCTATATTAACTATTTCAGACGCTCCTTGGCCAGGTTTTACACCAGATTTATTAAGTATCATTTTAACCACAGCAACCCAAGCTAACGGTACAGTTTTAATACATCAAAAAATGTTTGAAAGTAGATTGTTCTTTGTTGATAAATTAATTGATATGGGCGCAAAAGTGATTTTATGCGATCCACATAGAGCAACGGTAATTGGTCATAATCATAAGTCGTCCTTAAAAGCAACCACGATGACATCGCCAGATATTAGAGCAGGAGTTTCTTTATTGATAGCTGCCTTATCTGCAAAAGGCACTAGTACCATTCATAATATTGATCAAATTGATAGAGGTTATGATAAAATTGATGAAAAATTACGTGCTTTAGGAGCGAAAATTGAGCGTGTTGAATTGTAAAGATTAACAAATAATTACCAAACAAAACTGCTATATTTGTATTATGATAAAGCAAATTAGTTTTATACTTATAATACTACTTTCTTTTATTGGTTATAGTCAAAAAGACCCAATAAAATTAAAGTCAAGTAGCGATTCGGGTTCTATGATTTCCAATAGATTAAGGACTAATTCTAGGATAGATTCATTATCTCAAAAAGAAGAATTTCAAGTAGAGTTGAGTGAAAAAACAACCTATAAAAATTACCAAATAATAGCACACACTAAAGATACAACTTATGTAGATACTACATTAGTTATGAAAAAAGATTATATTTTTAACTTTAGAAGAAAGGATAATTTTGAATTACTAGCATTTCATAACCAAGGGCAGACTTTTACTAATTTAGGCTTTGATTTTACGAGCGTTAGTTTATATCCACAATTAGGAGCAAGAGCAAAACATTTTAGTTTTTATGAAGTTGAAGATATTAACTATTACCATGTGGCAACGCCAACCTCAGAGTTAATGTATCGTGGTGGTTTGGAACAAGGGCAAGTCTTAAATACTTTAATTACATTAAATGTTGCCAAAAATAAAAATTTTTCCTTTGCTTATAGAGGTTTACGTTCTTTAGGTAAATATAGAAATGCTTTGGCTAGTCAAGGTGTGTTACGATTAACCTATAGTTATAAAAGTAAAAACGATAAATACCAATTGCGTAGTCATATTGCAACCCAAGAAATATTAAATAATGAGTTTGGTGGTTTAACAGCTAATTCTGTGGTTAATTTTGAATCTAATGACCCAAATTTTAGAGATAGAGGAAGGTTAGAAACTTTTTTTACAGATGCTTCTAATAAATTGAGAAGTAATAGGTATTATTTGGAACACGATTATCTTTTGATAGATAAAAAAGACAGTCTGCAATCTACATTTCAATTAAAAATTGCACACATTTTTAATTACGAATCCAAACATTATCAATTTGATCAAAGTGCTAAAAACAGTTTTTTTGGCGATGCATATACCAATTCAATTAACGATAAAAATAGTTTTAAAAAATTATACAACCAATTATCGGTCGATCTAACTTCAAAATCCATTTTAGGAAGTTTACAATTGTTTTTAGATAATTATAATTACGTTTATAGATATGATAATGCGGTTGTTCTTGCTAATAACCAACTAGTTTCACAAAGTTTGCATGGCAATGTTTCCTCTGTTGGAGCTAGCTGGAGAACAAAAATCCAAAACATCTCTCTTAAAGCAAAGGCAGCAACGACATTTAATGGTAGCTTAAATGGTAATTATTTTAAAGCAACGGCAAGTTATAAAAAGGATAGTTTGTTTGAAGTAAAAGCAAGTTTACTTAATAATAGTAAAGCACCAAACTTCAATTTTTTATTATACCAAAGTGATTATAAATCCTATAATTGGCAAAACACACATTTTAAAAATGAATTGACTCGTAGTTTGTTACTTGATTTTACATCAGAAAAGTTATTTAACACATCAGCACAAATAACTCAATTAGATAATTACACCTATTTTGATGAAGCTGCCTCAGGCTTACAAACCAAACCAATGCAATTTTCAGGGACTATTAATTATGTAAAAATTAAAGTTTCAAAAGAATTGAAGTATAAAAAATTTAGATTAGATAATACTATAATGTATCAGCAAGTTGTAAATGGAGACTCTGTTTTTAGAGTTCCTAAATTTATAACAAGAAATTCTATTTATTATGCAAATGATATTTTCAAGAAAAAGCCAATGTATTTGCAAACAGGTATAACGTTTAAATATTTTACCAAGTATTTTGCAAATGCTTACAATCCGTTGTTATCAGAATTTAGTATTCAAAATGATGTAGAAATAGGTGATTATCCTGTATTTGATGTTTTTATTAATGCGCGAGTTCGTAATATGCGGCTTTTCTTAAAAGGAGAACATATTAACTCATTTTTCTCCCCAAAAAAATACTACTCAGCACCAAATTACCCATACCGAGATTTTGTAATTCGGTTTGGAGTAGTTTGGAATTTCTTTATTTAAA
>CAZOQL010000119.1:0-6181 GCA_964582005.1 uncultured Flavobacteriaceae bacterium
CTTCTAGACAAGCAATTTTTAAACCAGTACGTTTTTCTACAGCTTTTACAAATTCAGTAGCTTCGGTTAGAGCTTCGTGAGTTCCTGTATCTAACCAAGCATAGCCTCTACTTAAAATTTGCATTTTTAGTTGGTTAAGTGCTAAATAATCTTGATTAACTGTTGTGATTTCTAACTCACCTCTATTAGATGGTTTTACATTTTTAGCAATTTCTATAACAGAATTAGGGTAGAAGTACAAGCCAACTACTGCGTAATTAGATTTAGGCTTTTTAGGCTTTTCTTCGATACTTATTACATTTTTATTGCTGTCAAATTCAGCCACACCATATCGATTAGGGTCACTTACATACGAACCAAATACAACTGCTTTATTTTCTTTTTCTACTGTTTCAATAGAATTAGCTAATAGCTTTTGAAGCCCGCTACCATAAAAAATATTATCTCCTAAAACTAAACATACATCATCCTTACCAATAAATTTTTCACCAATAATAAAAGCTTGTGCTAAACCATCAGGACTTGGTTGTTCTGCATAAGTAAATTTCACACTTAATTGAGAACCATCGCCAAATAAACGTTTAAAATTTGGTAAATCATGAGGTGTCGAAATAATTAAAATTTCTTTTATTCCCGCCAACATTAATACCGATAGCGGATAGTAAATCATCGGTTTATCGTAAATTGGTAGTAACTGCTTAGACACTACTTTTGTTAATGGATGCAATCTAGTTCCTGAACCGCCTGCTAGTATAATTCCTTTCATTTGTTTGGTCTTTGGTCTTTAGTCTTTAGTTTTTAGTCTTTGTGTCTAAACCTTTTAAGTATTTTCTTAAATTGGTAATCATTTTTGCAATTATCAATAAATCGGCTCTTAATTCATCTTCTTTATCACAAGGAATATAACCACTTCTTCTAGCTATAGTAATACATACTACAACACATTATTTTAACGAGTCTCCTGCAATTCTTAAATGTTTATTAAAAATAGCATCGGTACTATTTGCGCCTTCTGCAATATTTAATGCAATAGAGATTACAGCTCTTCTAAGTTGATTTTTTAAAACAAAATTTTCTTCACGAGGAAATGTTCTTGAAATAGTATTGATACAATCAATAACATTCAAAGATCTTTGATAAACAGTCAGTTCTTTAAATTTAAACATTGTTTTATACTATTTTCCGATAAAACCCAAAATTAGTTAAAATCATGCTTCTAACCCAATAACATGGTTAAAAATTCGATTTTTTTAAAAGTAAGCCCCTTGATTTTAGGTTGGATAAAATCTATTTTTTGTTGAAAATTCTGAAGATCTCCTTTATTTCTAACGTGCTCTTGTGCAAAACTATCAATATTATTGAAAAAGGCAGTAAACTCTACATAAGTAAAGAAATGTTTTTGTAAAAGACTTACAAGGTTAGAAAAACCCCACGTTCTTATAAGTTTTTTTTAGTAGAATATTAATTCAACTATACGAAAAAACCTCAATTATTGAGACTTTTTTTATCGGAAAATCAGTGTTGGCAAATAGGGTTTTATACCAATTTAATTTCGTAATACGCTATATTTTTCGTATTTTCTCCTTATGGGAAAAGTATTCATACTTACGATTAAAGAAGATTTATCAACTTTAAAATCGCGACATAAAAAGGAAAAAAGTCATAAGAAAAAACTCCGTTTATTGAGTTTGATTTTCACAAAAGAAAAGAAATTTTCAAGACGAATTAATTTAGCAGAATATCTAGGAGTAAATATAGATCCATTGAATAAATGGACTAAAAAGTATAAAGAATTAGGTTTAGAAGAGTTTCTTTCTATAAATAGTGGTGGAAAAAGAAGAGAAGCCGTTCCAAAATCTATTCTTAAAGAAATAGAGGATAAACTAAATGATTTTAATACTCCACTTCAAGGATATGCAGACGCTGTTTCTTGGATTCAACAAGAGTTTGGTTACCAAATTAAGTATCATACCTTGAGAGCTTTTATGATTAGAAATTTTGGTTCAAAACTAAAAATTCCAAGAAAATCTCATTACAAAAAAGATGAAGTGGCCTTTGAGACTTTTAAAAAAACCTCTTAAACTTACTTCAACAAATAGCTAAAGATAACAGTAATAAGTATCCATCGGTCAATTTATACGTTCAAGATGAGAGTAGATTTGGATTAAAAACACATTTAGGCAGATGTTTAACCGCAAGAGGCATAAAACCAATAGTAAAATATCAACATGCTTTTAAAAACACTTATCTGTACGGAAGTTTTTCACCTATTGATGGAGATTCCTTTGTTTATGAAATAGAAGGGACTACTAGTAAGATATTTTTATGAATACTTAGTGGACTTTTCTAAACATCGTCCAATTCAATTAAAAATTATAATAATTGATAATGCAGGTTTTCATTCCTTAACAAAATATGATATACCTGAAAATATTAAACTCATAAGAATCCCTCCTTATTCGCCAGAATTAAATCCATCAGAAAAAATATGGGTTTATGTAAAACAACTCTATAAAAATAAAGTGTTTGAAAATTTAGAAAATGTAAAACGATGGCTACACGAATTTGTGAAAGAAAAATTTTCTAAAAAAAGAGTTATCAGTATCACACATAATGACTTTTTTTAATTTTTATAAGTTAATAATAACCTTTTCGCAGCTTCAAAGGGAGAAGTTTTTAAGGATATAATATTCTTTAGTTCTTTTTCTAAATTGGGTACAATAATTTCATTTTTATAAAAATCATCCAATAATTGCTGATTGATAGTTTCTAAAAGCCAATATTTATTTTGACTAGCACGCTTGGTATTAAAATGTTTATTAGATTTAGTATGCTTAAAATAATTGGAAATAATATTCCAAACTAAATCAATATTTTTTTGATGTAAAGCACTACAAGTAGTTACTTTTGGTAGCCATTTATCTTTTCGTAACGGATATAAATGTAGCGCTCTTGTAAATTCCGCTCTAGCTAATTTGGCAGCTTGTTCATTTTCAGCATCCGCTTTATTGATAATTATTGCATCTGCCATTTCAATAATGCCACGTTTTATGCCTTGTAATTCATCGCCAGCACCTGCAAGTTTTAATAATAAGAAAAAGTCTACCATACCATGAACAGCAGTTTCACTTTGACCAACGCCAACGGTTTCGATAAAAATAGTATCAAATCCTGCGGCTTCGCATAAAATAATACTTTCTCTGGTTTTTCTGGCAACACCGCCAAGCGATTTTCCTGCTGCTGACGGACGAATAAAAACATTTTTATTATTTACCAAGGTTTCCATTCTCGTTTTATCACCTAAGATAGACCCTTTGTTAATGGTACTACTCGGGTCAATAGCCAAAACAGCTATTTTTTTATTTTGTAATATTAAGTGTTTCCCCAAAGCTTCAATAAATGTGCTTTTTCCAACACCTGGTACACCTGTAATGCCAATTCTAATCGAATTATTCGAATAAGGCAAACATCCTTTTATAATTTCACTAGCTTTTTGTTGGTGTTTTGAATTAGAGCTTTCAACGAGAGTTATAGCTTTACTTAAAAAGCTGATATCTCCTTTTTTGATTTCGTTAATAATTTTTTTTACGGAATGTTCTTTAGAGGCAAACCATTTCTTGTTTTTTAAGGAAGGGTTTATTGTTGAAGGTTTTTTAACACCATCAACTTCGTGTAAAGCTGTCTTATTTTTTTTATCAATTTGCATTTGCGTAAAGATAAACGAATTATTTTTATGAATATTTGTAACACTTACTATTTTTTATTCGTATTTATAATAACCAAACAAACCAAATACAGATTACTAGTAATTTGATTGAATCTTGTAGAAAAAATGATGCGAAAGAACAAATAAAGTTATATGATTTACAGGTAGAAGTAATGTACAATGTCGCATTAATGTGTATGTACATAAAACGATATTTACTAAGATATAGTACATTTTTTTTTACAGATGAAGCAAGAAAAATTAGTTGAAGCTAATGCAAAACGTATAGAAGCTAAAATTAAAAAAAAAGACATCAAAAAGTTAAAGTAATTTTAAATGATAGATTCAAAGTTAAGGTGCAAACAAAATTCAATATGAATGTAAATTATAGTAAGATTAGCACGAATTAAATTTCGTTTATTTACAAATAAGTAAATACAAAACCTCTCCAATTTTAAACTTGGAGAGGTTTTTAGATTTAAAATTCAAAATTTTAAATCTAAATACTATCTTTGACACTTTATAATTAACGAAAACATGCAACCACTAAAAATACAAAATACCCTTTCGGGAAAAAAAGAACTTTTTAAACCAATTACCAATGGCTTTGTAGGAATGTATGTTTGTGGACCAACCGTATATAGTAATGTACATTTAGGTAATGTGCGTACATTTATGAGTTTTGATATGGTTTATAGATACCTATTGCACATAGGTTATAAAGTGCGTTATGTTAGAAATATAACCGATGCTGGTCATTTAACCGATGATGATGCCGAAGATAAAATATCTACCAAAGCACGTTTTGAAAAATTAGAACCTATGGAAATTGTACAAAAATACACCGTAGATTTTCATGAAATATTAAAAAAATACAACTTATTATCGCCTAGTATTGAGCCAACAGCAACAGGTCATATTGTAGAACAAATTGAAGCAATACAGCAAATTATGGATGCAGGTTTGGGCTATGTTGTTAATGGATCTGTATATTTTGACGTCTTAAAATACAATGAAACCAATAATTACGGTATTTTATCCAAAAGAATTATAGAAGATGCTATTGAAAATACAAGAGCTTTAGATGGGCAATCGGATAAAAAAAATCCACAAGATTTTGCCTTATGGAAACGCGCAGAGCCAGAGCATATTCAACGATGGAGTTCGCCTTGGTCAACAGGTTTTCCTGGTTGGCATTTAGAATGTACTGTAATGAGTACAAAATATTTAGGAGAGCAATTTGATATTCATGGTGGCGGAATGGATTTAAAATTTCCACATCATGAATGTGAAATAGCACAAGCGCAAGCATGCAATCAAAAAGCACCAGTTAATTATTGGATGCATACCAATATGCTGAACCTTAACGGAAAGAAAATGTCAAAATCTACTGGAAACCATATTTTGCCAGAAGAAATTTATTCTGGAAATAATGATATCTTAACGAAATCATTTTCGCCAAGTGTCACTCGTTTTTTTATGATGCAAGCACATTATTCGAGTATTTTAGACTTGTCAAATGACGCTCTTTTGGCAGCCGAAAAAGGATACAATCGTTTGATGGATGCTGTGAATTTAATGAATAAATTAGAAGTGTCTAAAGAAACCTCCGTAAATATAAAAACATGGAAACAAAGGTGTTATGATGCAATGAATGATGATTTTAATACACCAATCTTAATTGCACAATTATTTGAAGCAGTAAAATTCATCAATTTAATTAACGATAAAAAAGAAACGATTTCAGCAGCCGATTTAAAAGCCTTCCAATTAACAATGCATAGTTTTGTTTCGGATGTTTTAGGTTTGGAAAATAATGTTAATACAAATGATAATTCCGATAAATTAACAGGAGTTGTAGAATTATTAATTCAAATGCGAAAGGAAGCAAAAGCAAATAAAAACTATGCTTTATCCGATGAAATAAGAGATAAATTATTAGAAAAAGGCGTGCAATTAAAAGATGGACGAGAAGGCACAACGTTTTCAATTAATTAAATATCAAATTAAAAAGACCTATTTTTCTTAGGTAATTCAACAACGTAACTATTTAATAATTCAAAAACACATCAGTTAAACGTCTACTAACATATCCATTTTTATTGATAATTCGCTTTTATCAAGTAGCCATATCGCCATATACACCTGCAAGTTGTCGTTTTGAGCCAACCTGTTCGCATTATTCTGCCGAAGCATTAAAAAAACATGGTTTGTTCAAAGGCGGTTGGTTGGCATTAAAACGTATTTTTTCTTGCCATCCTTGGGGAAAAAGCGGTTATGATCCAGTACCTTAAAATCCACTAGCTTTATCATCGCCTCTAGGGTCTGCTCCGCCTTCTAATTTGCCATTATGTAAGACTAAAATAGCATTTACTTTTCCAATAACAACCGAATTACTTTGATCAATAGTGTATCCTAATTTTTTTAAATCAGAAAAAGGAACTGTATTAAAATTCAGTTCAAATTTAACTGTAT
>CAZOQL010000120.1:0-6069 GCA_964582005.1 uncultured Flavobacteriaceae bacterium
AAAACACAAAAACCTTAACACGTTTTGATTTATATGTTAAAAGAATGTAAAAATAGTAACACGTTTAAATTACGTAGAAAAAAAACAGTAATAATTTACTACATTAATAAAATGAATAAAAAACGTTTATAAGAAAGTGCCGTTTTGTATAAATGACAAGACAAACGTTTATAGAAAATCGCAAAACATTAACACGTTGCAATTTTATTAAGAACTTTAGAAAAATATTATTATGAAACAAGTAAAGACATTAAATGAACACATATATTGTAGAGCCTTTAATTGTAAAACATTAAAATCAGAAATATCTGAAAGTATAGAAAAAGTGAATGTTTATCAAATTATCAAAGGGCAAACAAATGGTATAGAAAATTTAATTTGTTTAGCAGATAATGAGAAAGAGTTTTTAAACAAAGAAATATATTTAGAAACAATATTAAAAATACATAAACGAACATTACAATTAAATAATATTTTGCTTGATGGTAATTATTTTAAACGAAAGCATTAGAACATTATGAAAAAGGAACAAACAGCAAAGGAAAAACTATTAGCATTACCAACGATAGAAAAGGCAAAAATATTGCACAAAATGAAACAGAACCGAGCCAAAAGGTTGAAGAACGAGGAATTGATAGAAATGGCGAAAGAAGCAAGTCTAACGAAAGAACAGATTTATCTAAAGTCGATAGAAAAAAGAGGGAAAGAAGACTTGAAAGCGAGAGAAGAATTGTCGAAACAACCAATATCCTCACAGGAATTGGAAGAGCAAGTAGCGGAAATATGGTCAGCACACGGAAAACCAAATCCGAACAAGAAAATGAAAAAGGAACAAACAGTAACCGAGAAATTAAAAGCAATACCAACAATCGAGAAAGCCAAGATACTTCACAAAATGAAACAGAACAGAGCAAAAAGACTAAAAAAAGAAAATTCAGAAAAAGCAATTAAACAAATACAAGAATGGAAGAAATCGCCAACCGACTTAAAAGATGCAATCCAGAGAATGAGAATAAACTCAAAGGACACCAATTAGAAGACCTTGAAAAAGAAGTTGCTTTTAAATATGCTAAAGAAAAAGGATTATGGATTGATGATATTTATACTTTAGGGCATTATACTGGTATTAGTGGACACGAAAATACTATATTATTAGATACGGAAAACAATGTTATTTATAAAAGTAACAATCTATTTAACTCTAAATTTTTAATTTCAAACTTATTAAAAAAAATAGAAAATCATAATGAGTTATTTCCCGAAACAAAATATGATTTAGTTGGTTTTACTGGTATTGATAAAGGAAACAACAAAACGCCTTATGTAGAAGTTATCATTAAACAAGACTATGCAAAAGATGTAATACAAGCAACTACCAAACAAATTAATGAGTTTATGTTTTATATTGGTTTTAAAAATACAACACCAGGTTCTTATGTAAATAATAAATACCTTGTTTTTGATTTATACCCAAGAAATGTATTGATAGATAAAAATGGCGTTTTCTATATTATTGATGCAGAAATAATAAAAATTAAAGACTATTAAAATAATATTTTGTTTGATAATGATTACTTTAAACGAAATAGAGCAAGTAAATCTATCATTTTATAAAAAAATAAACCATTAAAAAAGAAGTAAAATAATAAAATCGTTCAAAATGAAATACACACCTTATTATAACACAACATTACGATATCCAGGATCATACGACAACTATGTAATGAGTTATCTGAAAGAAAATAGCGGGAAAACTCCCTACGATTTTTTAAGTGAAAAAATTAATGAACTGCAAGAATTAATAAAAGAATTAAACAACTGGTCAGAAGTTGAAGAGAAAAACAAATTAGTTAAAGAAGAATATGAAAAAGAAAAACCTACGTTTAGAGATAGTAGAGATGTAGAACGTTGGATAAATAGAAATTTAGACCAAAAGAAACAATCAATAAAAAGAGATTTAAACATCTTTAAAAATAATTTAAGATTTTTAGAGTTAAAGATGTTTTCTGTGCCAAAACCAATAAAATTAGAAACAATAGATTTAAGCAACACCAAAGGAACAGAAAAAATAATAATGCTTAAGCAATTGGGTATATTAGATTTTCTAAAAGAAAAACAACCTTTTAACGTATCTACTAACGCATTGGCAAGTGCTTTGAGTGGTATTACTGGAATAAAAACAGATACTTTGCAATCTTACATTAACCCTATTGACAACCCAAGTGTAAACCAAAAAAACAACCCTTTAAAAAAGGAAAAGTCAGTAACTAAAATAAATCAAAAACTTATTTCAATAGGATTTAATCCACCAAAATAAACCTACTTACCACGAATTAGGGAAAACCTAATAAAAACCTAATGTCTATTTGTTGCATAACAATTAAAACCCCAAGTTATGCAAACAAGTATTACACAATTACACAATTTAGAACCTCAACAAATCATTAATCCATTAACGGAATTAAAAAAGCAAATTGAGGACTTAAAAAAACACCTACAACCAAAGAAACCAACCGAGTATTTAACACGTAATGAAGTAGCCGATTTATTAAAAGTAAATCTATCTACAATTCACAATTATACAAAACAATCTAAATTAATTGCTTACGGTATTGGTTCAAGAGTTTACTACAAACGTAAAGAAGTAGAAAACGCCATTATTAAACTTAATCAGTAAGACAATGTTTAATAATATCGTTCAAAAACACGTATTTAACGTAACAAAAGAATTTAAACAAGTTAGGCACTACCAAAGTGAAAAAGAACTTGAAAACGACCTTTTAACATCTACCATAAACATAAGTAAAAACCGAATGTTTAATAATTCTAAAGGTGCAATGTATTTTTTAAGAATTAGAAACGGTAAACGATGGAGTAAAACCACAACAAGTGGACTTTTGACAACACCTAACAAATCTTTGTACTATGGTGATATACCAAAAAAGATAAATGGAGTTTATAAGAAAACACACTTACTAATATTCAAGTTTGCACCAGGCGGAAAGCAAATAAGTATTTATGTTTATAAAAATTACTATCCAAGTAATAACAAAGAGTTACAAAACATTTTATCAAAATACTAAATACAATGTATCGTATTATTAATGTATTGAGCAAAAAAAGGCAGTTAATAAAAACCACCTTTAAAACATCGTTCAAAATGTTAGTTATACGGCAAAGTATAACTAGTACAAATATACACTTTTTTTGATTGCAGTAGATTACATAAAACTTAATATATTATATCCTAAAATTGATTATTTACTCAATTTAGAAACTTTAGATTTCAAAATTGAGGTATCAACCAAAACGGGTGAATTAACAAATTATAGAATAGCAAATTATCACTTTTGCAAAATTACTATTTATGATAGTGGTTTTGTATTGTTTCAAGGTAGTATTCACAAACTTTGGAACTCAATAAACGGAATAAAATCACCCAATTATAACCCTAAGAATTATAAAGGTTTCAATGGTAATACTTTTACATTAACAGATTTTTATAATGCAAGAGAACATATAAAAACCTTGCTTAATTGTGAATTAAACGATATGTTAATACAAAATATTGAGTATGGTATTAACTTAAATACATTGTTTAATCCGATCCAATTTATTAAAGGTTTATTATTCTATAAAGGCAAAATGTTTGAGTATAGATATAATGGAAATTATGCACAAGTACAGTTTCAACAATACATTATAAAAATCTACAATAAAGGTATTCATTATGGAATGCAAAAACATACTTTAAGAGTAGAAATAAAAATAACAAAGACAATAAAGCAACAAGAAACAAACATTAAAACCTTAGAAGATATTAATAAGTGTACTTTGATAAAAGCAAATAACCTACTTTTAAAACACTTTAAAAACATATCTTACTATGATTATACAATACGCAAAAAAGAGTTAAGTAATTTGAATAAAAACAGAATTAAAAATTATTCAAACCCTCGTTATTGGATTGTAGAATTAAACACCAAAAAAAGAAAAAGACAAAAATCATATTTAAAGAATATTATTAATAATCACACCAACAAATTACACCAAAATATTATTGATATAATAAATCAAAAGTGTACCCTATTTAACCGACTTTCAGAAAACTCAAACTGTACCCTATTTAACAGTTCAAGTATATGGTTAAATAAGGCACACAATCAATCTAAAAAAAGAGTCAAAAAATGCATCATTACTGGAGTAGATATAACCAACCAAAAAGATGATAGTTTTTTATTATCCATTAATCAAATTACAAACTTATTTTATACTAATAAAAAGTTATACGATGAGGTTAAAAATAAATACCTATCTAAAAAATGGATTGATGCAGATTTAGAAACGCAAATATTTGAAATATATCACAACATAAGAAACAAAGCAAGTAATAGCAGAATAAAACAAAATAGAATTTATACAGAAAATCAAATACAATTATTTTAAAAATTAAACAATGGAAAAAATTACAATTACAACAATATCAACGGCAAGTAGTGAAACTAAAAAACAAACATTAACTTTAGGAAACATATTTGATAAAACCAATTTAACAGAAGATGATTTTACTTTTAACATCTTAATGATGTTCATATTAAAAAAACGCATCAATATTAATTTCAATAAGATTAATATTTCAGAAGAAATGGAAACAGTAAGCAATGCACTTGATATATTATTCACATCAGTTAATAATGGAAAATTTGACAACTAATGAAATACATTAAATCCAATTTAGAGTATAACTATTACGTAATTAACTTAAATAATCTTAAAAACTATCTCTTAATTAAGATAGTTTTTTTAGTTTTGAAGTAAAATATACGGAAATGAAAAAAATATTACTTGCCTTATTAATTGTAGTTAGTACAATATCCTATTCGCAAAATGTCAGTAGAGCAATATCTTTTATTGAAGATACATACTATCAAGAACATCTGTTAGGAACAACAAAACAAAGTATTGATATTGAATATAATGATAATAAAGTAATTTTAAAAGAGCGTAATATTATAGGCAATGTAAGAAACGACAATACACTTACCACAATCTATTTAGATGATATTGATAAAAAAGGAATGGTTTTAGAATTGATAAATTTATCAGAATTACGAAAAGATATGTCAGGATATATAGTTAATGTTTATATTAATACAAAAGAAGAAACTATAAAAGTTTTCTCTAAAAAATTATTTATGCCACGATCTAAAACCACAACACGTAAAACGAAATATGTAGATAAGGTAAAATTAAACTCATTAAGTATGGATTTGCCTTTACCTGTTGCGAAGAAATATACAAGAAGTGTATGTGATTTATTTGGAATTAACTATAATGATGTTAAAGTTAAAATGTACGATTGGTCTTTGGAGAAAATGGTAGATTCTGATATTAAAATAACCAAGTGATGATATTCCAAAAATATTATTCTTTATATTAATACAAGTAAAATAGTGTACAAATATACATTTTGGTTTGCCTTATGAAGAAAGTAGTAAAATAAAAAAACACTAAAATTTCTTATTAAAAACTTAATGAGTTAATACCTAAAAGCATTTAAAAAGTAATAGGAATAAAAAAAGCAAAAGTTTTGAATTGGCACTATTTAACAAACACCCATTATACTAAATATTTGCGTTTTCTTTTTTCACTTCACACTCCATAATAGTAGCAACAGTACCAACAGGCAAAGCATAAAACATTTTTTTAATATTTGTAAAATAGCATATAATTTTTATAAATTTATTTCCCTTAACACTTTCATTAGTATATGCACTGGCACGAAAATTTAGTTGAGTATATTCTTTATCAAATAACAATAAAAAGTTAAGGGTCGGTTTGTGTAGGTGATGTATTAATTAGTGAATTGAATATTGCAAGTGTACTAACGTAACTATTTTATTTTTTTAAGTAAAAAATAGTCGAGGTTTTTCAAAATGTTGTCTAAATGTTGTCTAAAATAGATTATTTAAAAAGAGAAACCCTTGAAAATCAAAAGATTAACAAGGGTTTGAGTACTCGAGACGGGACTTGAACCCGTACGTCCTAACGGACATTGGATTTTAAGTC
>CAZOQL010000121.1:0-5985 GCA_964582005.1 uncultured Flavobacteriaceae bacterium
ATCCGATTTATATTCAAGTGGTGAACACAAAAGAAATTTAGGACACTTTGCAAGTGTTGTAAAAATGGCAATGGTAGACCATATTATTAGCGAAGGCGAACAAAAACTACTAGATCGTACAGCTCATAGATTAAATATTACAGAAGAGGAATATCAAAAAATTAAGGAGAATTCTAATGCTTATCCAATGAATCCACCTATTGGTTACGATGCTTCTATAGAAAGGTTGTATCGTTTAACCAAAATGATGTATGCTGATGACATACCAAGTAAAGACGAAGTTAATTTATTAAAAAAAATAGCAGTTGGCTTAACATTTCCTTTAGAAAATATAGATAAAGTATGTAGCGAAGCGGTTCATTTAATAATGAATGACAATGATTTAGAAGATTTCACAAAAGCTATTAAAATTGTAAATAGTATCTAAACTATCTAAATACGTATAAATAAATAAAACCCAAACAAATAATCGTTTGGGTTTTTGTATTTTTGGTATTCATGAAAAATACTAAAGTCGCCAATTCTTTTCAAATATATAATGCATCCGCAGGAAGTGGAAAAACGTTTACTTTAGTAAAAGAGTATCTCAAAATTTTATTACAATCTAGCAGTAACTATACTTTTCAACATATTTTGGCAATTACTTTTACTAATAAAGCTGCTGCCGAAATGAAAGTTAGAATATTAGAAAGTTTATACACATTCTCTTCACCTGAAAATTTAGACAAAAAAGACCCATTACGTATTGCAATTTGTGAAGAGTTAGAAATTACGCCCGATTATATTTGTGCTAAATCACAAAAAATAATACAAAATATTCTAAACAATTACGCTGCTTTTAATATTACAACTATCGATAGTTTTACCTACAAGCTTATTAAAAGTTTTGCCTTTGATTTAGGTTTGCCACTTAATTTTGATGTAGAAATGGATGCTATTTCTTTATTAAACGAAGCCGTTGATGTGCTTATCTCAAGAATAGGAGATGATGAAAAACTTACCAAAACACTCATTGATTTTTCTATTCAAAAAGCGAGCGAAGATAAAAGTTGGGATATTGCTTTTGATCTCAAAGAAATTGCTAAATTATTATTAAATGAAAACGATATACTACAATTAAACAAACTAAAGAATAAATCTATTTCCGATTTTTTAACGCTTAAAAATAGTTTGCAAAAACAAATTACAGCAACCGAGAAATTATTTATTAATATAGGTAATAAAGCTTTTGAATTAATTAATGCAACCAGCTTACAAAATAGTGATTTTGCAAGTAAAGATTTACCCAATCATTTTAAAAAATTAATGCAATTAAATTTAGCTACCTTAAATTATCAAGGTAGATTAGCTAAAAATATAGACAAAGATCATCATCAATATTCTGGTAAAGCTACTAATGAAGCAAAGCTAGAAATTGATAGTATAAAAGACAGTTTAATTACACTTTATTTTGAATCTAAACAGGTTTATGAAATGCATTATCCTAATTATGTATTACATAAATTAATTAGTAAAAGTTTAATTCCATTATCCATTTTACAATCTATAAATTCGGTTTTAACCGAAATAAAAGAAGACAATAATATTAGATTAATATCCGAATTTAATCACTTAATAAGTGCGCATTTAAAAGAACAACCAGCTGCATTTATTTATGAAAAAATTGGTGGACGTTTTCGACATTATTTTATTGATGAAATGCAAGACACTTCGGTTATGCAATGGGAAAATTTAATACCGCTATTAAAGGATACTTTAGAAAGCGAAAATAGTAAAGGCGAAACAGGCACTTTATTATTAGTTGGTGATGCCAAACAAGCAATTTACAGGTGGCGTGGCGGTAAAGCAGAGCAATTTATAGCCTTAGCCGATTCCGAAGAAAAAACGCCGTTTTTAGTACAAAAAAAAGTGGCGCAATTAGAAACTAATTGGCGAAGTTATTCCGAAATAATAGATTTTAATAATTCTTTTTTTCAATATCTTAGTCCGTTTTTAAAAAAAGAATCCTATCAAACGCTATATAAAATAGGTAATCAACAAAAACAAAACGACAAAAAAGGCGGTTATGTACAACTGGAATTTGTCGAAGAAGGACTTACCGCATCCGAAAAAGAAGAAGTATATCCTAAAAAGGCATTAGAAATAATTCAAAATTTAACAAACGAATTTAATAAAAATGAAATTTGTATTCTTACAAGAACTCGCAAACAAGGTGTTGCGATGGCAGAATATTTAACCGAAAACAATATTGCTATTATTAGTTCGGAGACACTTCTAATTCAAAATGAACCTAAAGTGCAATTTATTATTCAAATACTTCGCTTTATAGAGCGACAAAATGACGAAGAAGCAAAATTTGAAATACTTTATTTTTTATACAATCATTTAGAATTAACAGAAGATAAACATCTTTTTTTTACAACAAATATAGAAAACAATCACTTTATTGCGTTGTTAAAAAATGACAAACTAACCTTTAATGTAGCGTACTTTACAACCTTACCTTTTTACGATAGTATAGAATATATTATTAGAAGTTTTAACTTAACGAGTACTTCAAACGCACATCTTCAATTTTTCTTAGATGTCATACTAGAATTTTCGAATACAAAAAATGAAGGGGTTTCTTCCTTTTTAAATTATTGGGATGCTCAAAAAGACAAACTAAGTATTGTGATACCTGATGGAAAAGATGCTATAAGAATAATGACCATTCACAAAGCAAAAGGGTTGGAATTTCCTGTAGTAATTTATCCGTTTGATTTAGATATTTACAAACAAATTAATCCTAAAATTTGGTATCCTATCTTAAAAAAAGAAGCTTATAATGGCTTTGATACGGCTTTAATAGCTTCTAATTCTAGCTTAAAAGAAACAGGATTACTCGGAAAAAAATTATACGATTTACAACGTGAAGAATTAGAATTAGACAATTTTAACTTACTTTATGTTGCACTTACTAGAGCAAAAGAGCAACTCTATATTATAAGTGAACATAAAAAAATTAAAGATGAACCAAAACACTATTCTCAATTTTTTAGCCTGTATTTACAGCAAATCAATAAATGGAAAATAGATACTTCTTTATATCGTTTTGGATCTATAAAACGTTTGTCAAAAAAAGAAAAACCAAACATACAAAGTAAAGAACAAGATGTTTTCATAAGTTCCGATTGGCGAAATTTTGATTTACAAATTAGTAGTAAACCCGTAATAGAAAAAGACACAACGGAATTTGCACGACAATATGGTAATTTAATCCACGAGATTTTAGCTAAAATAATAGTCAAAGAAGATATAGATTTTGTGCTTACTTCATTTATAAATAAAGGTTTGATTACACCAGAAAATCAACAAGAAATAAGCGAACGCATTGAAAAAATAGTCACACATTCTAAACTGAAAAAATATTTCAATTTAAACGATACTATTTTAAATGAACGAGAAATCAGTACTAAAGAAGGTTTACTAATGATACCAGATCGATTAATTATTAGTAAAAATAAAATAAGTATTATTGATTATAAAACTGGAAAGCATGAAGCAAAACACCTAAGGCAAATAAATAATTATGCTGCTGTTTTACAAAATATGAATTATGTTATCCAAGAAAAATTACTCGTTTATATTTCAGATTCTATAGAAGTGGAATTGGTAAACTAAAATACGAAATCTTAGATGTCTATTTTTAGAAAATGATTATCTCTACTTAAAACAACGAAAAAGTTAATTATATTTGCGACTAATTAAAACCCAATACCATGGAAATTTTAGATATTGTTTTAGCCGTATTATTACTATTTGGTCTTGTAAGAGGATTTATGAAAGGTTTTTTTGTAGAAGTAGCCTCATTATTATCCTTACTTATAGGAGTTTATGGCGCAATTCATTTTTCTTATTTCATAGCCGATTGGTTAAAAACTAAAGTGGAATGGGATGCTAAATACATTCAAATTGTAGCATTTGCAGCTACTTTTGTACTTATTTTAATAGTGGTTTCGCTAGTAGGTAAATTACTTACCAAAATGATAGATGCAGCACAACTTGGTATACTAAACAAATTGGCTGGTGGCATTTTTGGAGTTGCAAAAATCGGTTTAATATTAAGTGTCATTATTAGTTTGTTTAGTAAAATGAATGATACCATAACTTTTATAGAAAAAGAAACCTTAGACAAATCTATCTTATATGAAAGGGTGAAAAACTTTGCCCCAACTATATTTCCTTCTATAATAGAACAAGTTGAAAATCTTAAAAAAAACAATCCATTTACTAAAGAAAAAGACAGTGTTAAATAACTGGTTTTTCGTTTAAACTAAAAATATGTCCATAGCAAAAAAGCAATACAAACGCATAACGGTTAAATCATTGATAGAAATGAAAGCCAATAAAGAAAAAATAGCGATGCTAACTGCATACGACTATACCATGGCTAAAATTGTAGACAATGCGGGTATTGATGTAATCCTCGTAGGCGATTCGGCTTCTAATGTAATGGCTGGTCATGAAACTACCTTGCCAATTACTTTAGACCAGATGATTTATCATGCAGCATCGGTTGTTAGAGCAATTGAAAGATGCTTGGTTGTGGTAGATTTACCTTTTGGAACTTATCAAGGTAATTCGCGTAAAGCATTAGAATCTGCTATAAAAATAATGAAAGAAACTGGCGGACATTCGGTTAAATTAGAAGGCGGTTCTGAAATTTCGGAATCTATTTCTCGTATTTTAACCGCTGGAATTCCAGTAATGGGACATTTAGGATTAACGCCACAATCTATCTATAAATTTGGCACCTATACCGTTAGAGCAAAAGAAGAAGAAGAGGCTGAAAAATTAATAGAAGATGCCTTATTATTAGAAAAATTAGGCTGTTTTGCTTTAGTATTAGAAAAAGTTCCTGCTAAATTAGCTGCCAAAGTAGCAAAAAAATTAATCATACCTGTAATTGGAATTGGTGCTGGCGCTGGTGTAGATGGACAAGTACTAGTTATGCACGATATGTTAGGTATGACACACGAATTTAATCCACGTTTTTTACGTAGGTATTTAAATTTATATGATGAAATGACAGGCGCTTTTAAAAATTACATTAAAGATGTTAAAAGTATCGACTTCCCTAATGAAAAAGAACAATACTAAAACACCCTTTTAAAACGAACCAAACTATGTCTATAGAAAGAGCTTTACAAAAACGCAGTAATTCTAGTTGCGAATTATGTACTACAACCGAAAAATTAACTGTGTTTAATGTACCAACAGCTACCGAAATAGAAGAGAAAAATTGTATCTTAGCTTGTGAAAAATGCATCCAAGAAATAAGTACAACCAAAAATTTAGATGCCAATCATTTACGATGTTTAAACGACAGTATGTGGAGTGAGTTTCCTGCGGTACAAATAACGGTTTGGCGTACTTTATACAAATTAAAATATCAAAAAGAAACTTGGGCAAACGACTTGATAGAAATGATGTATTTAGACGAAGATATTCTTAAATGGGCAGAAGAAACAAATGACCACGTAGATCCTTCTAGTAAAATAATTCATAAAGATTGTAATGGTAATATTCTTTTTAACGGAGATTCTGTAGTATTGATAAAAGATTTAAAGGTAAAAGGCGGTGGCTTTACTGCAAAACGTGGTGAATCTGTACATCGAATTTCCTTAGTACACGATAATGCCGAACATATTGAAGGCAGAGTTGGCGACCAACACATTGTTATTATTACTAAATATGTTAAAAAGACGAAGTAATGTTATTTTTCTTTTTTTTCTTTATAATTTTAACTCTTTTTGAGTTTAACCGATAGGTGACACCAAATTTAACATTACTCATTTCGGTTTCAATTATTGTGTTTCTATAGGTTTCCCAAACGGCACTTAACGTAAATTTACCATACGTTAAGGACACCAAAGAACCACCGTAATTCGTTTTTTTATTTTTATTATCAATAAAAGCGCCATAAAAAACACCCATGCTTAT
>CAZOQL010000122.1:0-5964 GCA_964582005.1 uncultured Flavobacteriaceae bacterium
TTTTGCACCACTTGGCTTTTGGCCAGGTATGATGGGGCAATTTATGAAATACTTTCCCATTACATTAATTATGGTATTATCTTCTTCTTTATTTGTTGCTTTAGTGATAAACCCTGTTTTAACGGCAATGTATATGAAAGTCGAAGAAAAAAAATCTACTTTAAAAAAAGCATTACTTATTAGTGCTATCACTGCAATTATTGGTGCTTTATTTCTATTTATAGCTTTCAAAGCTAATAGTAAAGGCTTTACCGCTTTAGGAAATGTATTTCTTCTATTTGCCATTTTAAATATGCTTTTTAAAATAGTAATTAATCGTATTATAAAATGGTTTCAAAATATTCTTTTACCTTCAATGGAAAAAACATACGAAAAAGGATTGCGTTTTTCTATTGGTGGTTGGAAAGCCTATGCTACGTTTTTATTTACCATTGGCTTATTAGTGTTCTCTATTATATTGATGACAATCTATCCGCCAAAAACATTGTTTTTTCCAGATAGTGATCCAGAACAAATTTATGTTTATGTAGAATACCCCATTGGAACCGATTTAGAAAAAACCAACAAGTTAACCATAAATTTAGAAAATAAAATTATGGATTATTTAAAACAATATGAAGATAATGGTGAAAATTATTTAGTCAAATCGGTTATTGGGCAAGTTGGCGAAGGTACAGGAGACCCAAATCAAGGTAACCAAGGCAATACACCAAACAAATCTAGAATCACCTTAGATTTTGTCGATTTTGTAAATAGGCGTGGTGCAAGTACATCAGAAGTTTTGACCGATTTAAGAAAACTTATACAGGGTTATCCTGGCGTTAATATAAGTGTTGCCAAAAAACAAAATGGACCACCAGCCGGACCACCATTAAATATTGAAATTACTGGTGATGATTATGAATTACTCATAAAAACAGCTAGTGATATGAAAAAATTCATTGCAAGTAAAAATATAAGTGGTATTGAAGAGTTAAAACTCGATGTAGAATTAGGTAAACCCGAAATGATAGTTTCGGTAGATCGTCAAAAAGCAAATAGATTAGGTGTAAGTACAGGTCAAGTTGCTGATTTAATGCGAACTTCTTTATTTGGTAAAGAAATTTCCACCTATAAAGATGGCGAAGATAATTACCCCATAAATATTAGATTACAAGAAAAGTACAGATATAACAAAGAAGCTCTTCTAAATCAAAAAATCACTTTTAAAGATTCAAATAGTGGTCATATGAAACAAGTGCCACTTGGTGCAATTACAACAGCCGTAAATACGACTACATTCTCGGCTGTAAAGCGAAAAAATTTAAATCGAGTAATAAGCGTTTATACCAATGTCTTGGAAGGTTATAATCCTACGGAAGTTGTAGAAAAAACGAAACAATTATTAAAATCGTATCCATTACCAAAAGGCTACAGTTTCAAATTTACAGGTGAACAAGAAGAACAGGCAAAAATGATGGCATTTTTAGGAAAAGCTTTGGTGATTGCAGTTATGTTAATATTTTTAATTTTAGTAGCACAATTCAATTCGGCTGTTACGCCAATTATTATTTCCTTATCTGTTCTGCTAAGTTTAATTGGTGTCTTATTAGGGTTAATAATATTTAAAATGGACTTTATTGTACTAATGACTATGCTTGGTATAATTTCACTCGCAGGAATTATAGTAAATAATGCCATTGTTTTGATAGATTATGTCAATTTAATTATAGATCGTAAAAAAGCCGAACTAAATATACCCGAAGAAAAATTATTACCGAAAAAATTAATTTTTGAAAGTATTATACAAGCAGGAAAAACACGTTTACGTCCTGTATTATTAACAGCAATTACTACCATTTTAGGAATGATGCCATTAGCGTATGGAATAAATATAAACTTCATAACTTTATTTACCGATTACGATGCACACTTCTATATTGGTGGAGAAAATGTGATGTTTTGGGGTCCATTATCAAAAACCGTTATTTATGGCTTAACTTTCGCTACATTTTTAACTTTAATTATTGTACCAGTAATGTATTATATTTTATTTAGAGTACAACTGCGTTTGAATAAAAACAAAATAGCTATCGTATAAGTGCAACTTATGTAAGGTAATTATTTTTTCATGTTATTTTTTTATATATTTGAATACTAACAAGTTTACAAACAAATTATTATGAAAAAACTAACAACATTATTACTCTTTTGAAGTGTATTTACTTTTGCACAAGTAGGCATTGGCACTACAGTTTTAGATAATTCTGCGCAATTAGAAATTAAAGCAATTGATAAAGGATTATTAATTTCAAAAATTAATTTATCTAATGTTACAACTACCATGCTAGACGGAACAAATACTGTAGCAACTGGTTTGTTAATTTACAACACCAATACAAGTATAACAGGCGGAAATGGCGTAGGTTTTTACTATTTTAATGGAACAGGTTGGGATAAACTAACAAGAAATAAAAACAATGTATCCTCTATTCCTTTAGGTAATTCCAATTTTAATATAAATTTTACTGGCGGTCAAGATATAGCACAATATAATAGCTCCATGGAACCATCCATTTATAATGCCACCGGAAAGATAGAAGTAAAACTTATTGTAAGGTATACAACATCTATTGGTACAACGCATCTACAATTAAGAGTACACGATGGGTCAACACAAGGTTATCCGATAACTAATCTTGCTGCAGATTGGACTTATGCCACAACACAAAATGGAGGAGTCGCAACTAGTGCATGGAAAACTTGGAATGCAGGTACAAATGTACATGAAATTCATCTTAATGGATTTGTGCAAAACAATGGAGAATCATTAGTAATTGAAAGTGCTTACTTATTAACCTGAGTTTGACCTAATATTTGATTTTCAGAATCCCAAGAAAAGGTGAGATTTGAAATGAAAATTTAAAGGAATATCTAGATATTTCAAAAATTATTCATGAAAAAGATTACTTTTTCTTGGGGTTTCCTTCGGATTTGATGAATTTTTCCCAATTATTGCCAAATTCTCTTAAACTAACCAGTTAGTCCTTCGATAATTTGACTTCAAATTGAATAAAAATTCATTCAAACTGAAAACAAATATTAGGTCGAACTCAGGTTATTAGTAAGATCACAATAAACTAAATAATTTATTGCAATCCATTCCAACCTTGCGCAGTCAACACTACCTTTTCATTGGCACGTGTTACTAAATGTACCGCTTCTTTTTGCTCTGTAATATGACCAATAACCGTTAAGTGTGGGTTTGCTTTTATCTTATCATAATCACTTTGTGCAATAGTAAAAAGCAATTCGTAATCTTCGCCACCACTAAGTGCAATAGTTGTACTATTCATATTAAATTCTTCGCTAGTTGAGATAACTTCCTGATCTAGTGGTAGTTTTGCCTCATACACATCACAGCCCACTTTAGATTGTTTACATATATGTAGAATCTCTGAAGACAAACCATCCGAAATATCAATCATAGCAGTTGGTGTTAATTCCATTTTTTGAAATAATTCAACCATATCTTTACGCGCTTCTGGTTTTAATTGACGTTCAACTAAATAGGTGTATTTATCTAATTCTGGTTGCGCATTAGGATTGGCTTTAAATACTTGTTTTTCACGTTCTAAAACTTGCAAGCCTAAATAAGCTGCACCTAAATCACCTGTTACCACTAATAAATCAGATGGTTTTGCACCATTACGATACACAATATCCTTTTTATTGGCTTCGCCAATAGCGGTAATACTTATTAATAAACCCGTAGTTGATGATGTGGTATCGCCACCAATTAAATCTACATTATAACGCTCACATGCTAAATGAATACCAGCATACAACTCTTCGATAGCTTCTAACGGAAATCGATTAGAAACCGCAATAGAAACTGTTATTTGTGTTGCCATACCATTCATAGCATAAATATCAGACAAATTTACCATTACCGCTTTGTAGCCTAAATGTTTTAATGGCATATAACTCAAATCAAAATGTACGCCTTCTACCAACAAATCTGTGGTTACTAAAATTTCTTTGTCTATTTTCAAAACCGCAGCATCATCGCCAACTCCTTTTATGGTGGTAGCTTGTTTTAATTCAATTTGACTTGTTAAGTGTTCTATTAATCCAAATTCTCCTAATTTTTGCAAATTAGTTTGTGCGGTATTTTTATTTTCTAACATTTGGCGAAGATACTATTTTTAGCAATTATGGATTAAAACATATTGAAACTATTTTATTACCTTACCTTTGTAATGTTAGTTACATATAAAACAACTAAATTCATCTAGATTTGCGCAACTAAAAATTTATAAAACAAATAATCATGAAAATACTTTTTAAAAACATTGCAATCGTACTTATAATAACAATAAGCTATACAAGTTGTGCAAAAAATACGCCTAAAAAACAAGATGATAATTCGAAAATTGCTTCCACTATACAACAAACAGAAACAACAATCAGAAAAGTAGATACTAAAACTTTCCAATCAGAAACCGAAGGAAAAAAAATTCAATTAGTTGATGTAAGAACACCAAAAGAATTTAAAAGTGGTCATATAGAAAATGCGGTAAATGTAAATATTTTCGATAAGCAATTTATGGATAAAATGGCAAAATTTTCTAAAGACGAGCCTGTTTATGTGTATTGTAGATCTGGTGGAAGAAGTATGAAAGCAGCTAAGAAATTACAAAAAAACGGCTATAATGTGGTTAATTTAAATGGCGGTATGATTGGTTGGGCAAACAGTAAAAATAAAGTAATTAAATAATGAAAAAGATACTTTTACTTATTCTCCTTATACTAATTACTGTTAGTTGTTCTAATAACGAGTTATCTAAAAAAGACACAATATTGCATGCCAATAAAGGCAAGGAGATTGGACAAGCACTCGTGAAAAATTTAGGTAAAAATTTAATGGCAAATATGAAGCAAGGTGGACCAAAACAGGCAATTCCGTTTTGTAATGTAGCAGCAAATCCTTTAACGCAAGAAATTGCAACAAAGCATAATGTTAGTATTAAACGAACTTCACATAAGATTAGAAACTCTAATAATATAGCAACTTTAGAAGAAAAATCCATTCTCACTAATTATTTAAATTCCTTAGATAATAAAAAAGTCTTGAAACCAATTGTTAAAAAAGAAACCGATGGTAAAATTCATTTTTATGCGCCAATACTACTAGAAAAGAAATGTTTAGCTTGTCATGGTACAATTGGCAAAGAAGTTACCTACAAAACCGATAGTATTTTAAAAGTACTTTATCCTAATGACAAAGCAACTGGTTTTGAAATTGGTGATTTAAGAGGCGTTGTAAATATCGGTTTTAATTAATGAAATAGTATATTAAATGATACGTTTGGTCTGACTTTTGAGACTAACTTAATAAAAATAAGACAAAATGAAAACAATACAAATACTTAATTTAAAATGTAATGGATGCGCAAGCACCATTAAAAAAGGCTTACTTTCTATTGAAAGTGTCAACGAAGTAGAAGTTACTTTAGAAAATTCTGAAGTAAAAATCAACCAAGTAACGGATGTCGTTTTTACATCGGTAAAAGAAAAACTTTCTAAAATGGGCTATCCTGAAGTTGGTGATGCCAATACAATGATGCATAAAGCAAAATCTTTTGTTAGCTGTGCAACTGGAAAAATGAATACTTAATTTATTTACAAATCAAACAGGGTTTTATGATTTGTTATAAAACCCTTATTACTAAACACTAAAAATGGCGAAATTTAAAGAAATAATCAATCAAGACAAACCTGTTTTGGTCGATTTTTTTGCCGAATGGTGTGGTCCTTGTAAAACGATGACACCAATTTTAAAAGAAACTAAATCTTCATTAAAAGATACCGTTAAAATTATAAAAATTGATGTAGATAAAAACCCATCAATATCCGCTGCCTATCAAGTAATACCAATTTAATTATAATATAAGTCTAAGAAGTTGTATATTTGACTATGGG
>CAZOQL010000123.1:0-5838 GCA_964582005.1 uncultured Flavobacteriaceae bacterium
CAGTTTTTATAGTAGATGATAAATTAATGGCAAGTAGTAATGATGGTATAAGTATTATACCAATAAATCAAACAGCCAATAATCAGTTTATGAACCTTTATTTTGATGCTATTACTTATAATAATGATAAAATAATAGATGCTAAAGTTAAATACAATGCTAATGATCATTTGCAAGTAAAAGTAGCAAGTATCGATTTTTCTAACAATAAAGAATTTGTTTATCAATATCAATTATTGCCAATTCAAAAAAAATGGATTACCACAACTTCTAATCAGATTTCGTTTAATGATTTACCACCAAATAATTATCAATTAAATATTAAATCAAGCAATAAAGAAAACACTATAAAATTTAAAATCTTGCCACTTTGGTATCAGACACTACTTGCTAAAATATTATTTTGGATTGTTGGTTTATTAAGTCTTATTGGAATAATTTCAGGTTTCAAAAAAAAGGAATTAACAAAACAAACAAAAAGATTAAACGCACAAAAAAAACTAGCCGATTTTGAATTACATGCTTTGCGAGGTCAAATGAATCCTCATTTTGTATTTAACTCCTTAAACGCCATACAATATTATATTACGAATAATCAAACCGAATTATCTGAAAAATATTTAGTAAAATTTTCAAGATTAATTCGTATGTTTTTCGATTTTTCAAGAGAAAAAGAAATCTCGTTAGAACAAGAAGTTAAATTATTAAATGGCTATTTAGAAATGGAAAAAATGCGTTTCGGAGACGATTTTAATTATAAATTTACGATTGATTCTAGTTTGAATTTAAGTAAAAATACCATACCAACAATGTTATTGCAGCCAATTGTAGAAAATGCAGTAAATCATGGTATTTTCCATAAAGGCGGCAAAGGTTTGGTGGAAATAATAATAAATTATAAAGATAAAAACTCTTATGAGGTTATTATTAAAGATGACGGAATTGGCATAAAAAAATCCAAAGAAATTCAACAACAATCCTTAAAAAAGAAAGAAAATAAATCAAGATCTACCGATGTTTTATATGAACGTATTGAACTATTAAACCAATCTAAAAAGTGGCAGGTAACTTACAGTATCAAAGATACTAATGGTACGACAGTTAATTTAAAATTTGTTAAGTTATGAAAAAGATAAAAGCGATATTAGTAGATGACGAATTAAAAGCTTTAGAAAGTTTGCGTTTAAAGATTAACAAATACTTTACCGAAATTGAAGTAATTGCAGCAATTTCGGAACCTGAAAAAGCTATAAAAATTATCAATGAAACACAACCAGATTTGGTTTTTATTGATATTGAAATGCCTGTTTTAAGCGGTTTTGATGTATTGTCTAAAATTGAAAACCCTAATTTTGAAACTATTTTTGTAACAGCATATAATAATTACGCTATTGAAGCCATACAACATTGTGCTATTGGTTACGTGGTAAAACCAATTGATAATGACGAATTAAAAGACGCCATAAAAAACGCAATAGCCAATATTAAGCAAAAAACAGCTTTAGAAAAAAATACACAATTATTAGAACATTTAAGTATCAATGCATCTCAAAAAAGTATTGCTATTCCATCACAAAAAGGAATGAGTTTCATTAAACTAAATGCCATAATTAGATTTGAAGGAATAGATGGTTATACTAAAATACATACCAAAGATGAAAAACCAATTTTAAGTTCCTATAATATTGGTAAATTCACTAAAATGATTGCCAATACTAATTTTTTTCTTTGCCATAAATCCCATTTTATAAATTTGAACTACGTAACTTCTTTTTTAAATGAAGGTACTATTGAACTCAACAATAAAGATTACGTGCCTTGTGCAAAAACCAAACGAAATGCCTTGTTACAATTAATGCAAAGTTTGTAGATTTATTGGTATTTCAAAGCAACCCAATTATCGCGTTCTTCAATAATTTGTAGCTTTAAATTGTATTTTGAAACCTCAGCATCTATAATAGGAATGTCTTCTTGGTAGAAACCACTTAATAATAAAACACCATGGTTGTTTAAACAATTACAATAGGTTTTAATATCATTCAATAAAATGTTACGATTGATATTGGCAATAATAATATCGTATTTTTTGTTGATTAATAAAGACGCTTCGCCTTCGTAAACGCTTATATTTTTACAGGTATTACGTTCTATATTTTCAATTGAATTTAAGTAGCACCAATTATCAATATCAATAGCATCAATTGGGTTGGCACCACGCATTTCAGCAAGTATTGCTAAAATACCAGTTCCGCATCCCATATCGAGTACTTTTTTGTCTTTTAAATCTAAATTTAAAAGATGTTTTACCATCATATGTGTGGTTTGATGATGTCCAGTACCAAAACTCATTTTTGGTTCTATAACAATATCGTATTTTAAATTAGGATTGTCGTGAAAAGGTGCTCTTATAGACACAAGGTCATCAATTTGTATGGAATTAAAATTTTTCTCCCATTCCTTATTCCAATTTACTTGTGCTATTTCTTCTTTTTGATATTTAATTTTAAATTCATCATTTCCTAGAATAAATATATTATCTAGGATATCGTCTTTAAAATCATTTTTTTGAATGTAGGCAATAACACCATCTTCATTTTCAACGAAAGATTCAAAACCTGCATAGCCAAGCTCGGCTATTAAAATTTCGGTTGCGGGATCTCTTGGCGTAACTTGGAATGTGTAGGATATATAGATGTTTTGCATGTTATAATTTTATAAATGCAAAGTTATGGGTAATAAAACAAATCCAAACGTTTATTTTAATTGATTTTTATAATAAAAACATCCGTTTATTGTGGGTTTAATACTTTTAAACTTAGGTTAGTTAAAACCTACTAGGTTAAAAAATCTAGTAGGTCTAAAAACTACGTAAATTGATTTGCTCTTAATTAAACGTGTTTCTTTTAGAGACTTTAGCTATTCCTTAGGTTGCTCTGTTAAAATGACATCGTTTTTAATATTATTTTTTAATACAAAATGAAGATAATTAGCCGTTAAAAATTGGATTTAAAAAATCTAACGACGTTAAAAAAATGCAAAGCCTCACTAGCAATCACTATCACTAAGTACTTAAAAAGCACGAATAGCACGTACTTTGGCAGTGTTATGCTTTTGTGCTGTATATCCAATATTATTATATACATTTCGTAACCACCCTGTATTAGAATTGTTTCCTTCGGTAGAAGACCAATACCCGGTTGTTGCAAAAGCAACACCTCCATTTGCTATTGCTGTTGTATTTATTGTAGTATGATTGAACGATATTTGACTTAATTCCTTTTTTGAGGGTAGATACCAGTCACCATAATTGTTTCCTCCTTCGTAAGTTTGTAGTTCGTTACATATTTGCGCTGCATAATCATTGCCATCATCTCCAATTGCTACTTGTGCTGCAATAATTATAGCAGTATTAGCCTCTCCTGATAACATGCCATCACCCCTTGCTCTGGTAAGACCATGTGTTCCTGCATACCATCGTATTCCGCTACCGCCATTTTGGTCCATTTTTGCACATACTAAACCGTGTCTTCCTGTTTCGTCAAGCCAAAATACAATACCACCTTGTGCAAAATCACCTATGGCATAAGTGCCTGAGGTATTATCTACATACTCTTTGGTTACCAATGCTTTGTTATCTGTGATTTCTGCTATATCTAAACTAGGTGCGGTAATAATACCATTTTTTAAGATGATTAGTGCATCGCTTTTATTACTATCATCAACTCCATTACCAATTACAAATAATCTATCTGTTGCTACAAAAGTAGAGATAGTACCTGTGTTTGTTGTGTTATTTGTGCCTAAGGTTGTTTGTGCGTAAGATTCAGCGGTTGTATTTTCTCCCAATGCTGTAGTGTATCTTCCTGATGCGCTTGTAGCGTACCCTAATGCTGTAGAATAATCTCCTGATGCCGTAGTATAAGTACCCATTGCTATAGAAACAATTCCTGATGCGGTTGTAGCGTACCCTAACGCTGCGGAAGAATCTCCTGAAGCTTCTGTACTAGTACCTGTTGAAAAAGATGAATTTCCTGAAGCTGTGGTATCGTTACCTGTTGCCATTGAGTTAAATCCAGAGGCAGTTGTACTACTTCCCATTGCTGTAGCGTGTGGTGCTGTTGCTCCTTTTGTAGATGAAGTGTTATTACTAAAACTGAAATCTACTGCACCTCTACCAACATTACCATAATTAGCAGGGTTTTTATCTACTAAACGCCAACCTGGATCTACACCTTCTGTAATTTTTTCTAAACCTGTTGCCGGAGCAGTAGCATTGGTGTCAAAATACTCTTTGGTTACTAATGCTTTGTTGTCTGTGATTTCTGCTATATCTAAACTAGGTGCGGTAATAATACCATTTTTTAAGATGATTAGTGCATCGCTTTTATTACTATCATCAACTCCATTACCAATTACAAATAATCTATCTGTTGCTACAAAAGTAGAGATAGTACCTGTGTTTGTTGTGTTATTTGTGCCTAAGGTTGTTTGTGCGTAAGATTCAGCGGTTGTATTTTCTCCCAATGCTGTAGTATATCTTCCTGATGCACTTGTAGTATATCCTAATGCTGTAGAATAATCTCCTGAGGCGTTTGTGCCAGTTCCCATTGCAAAGGCACGATTTCCTGATGCGGTTGTATTGCGCCCCATTGCTACAGATTCAGGTCCTAATGCTCCTGTGGTAGTTGAAGCGTTACTACTATAACTTAAATCTACTGAATTACTACCAAGGTTACCATAATTTGCAGGATTCTGTCCAAGTATACGCCAACCTGTTCTTCCGTTTTCTGTAATTTTTTCTAAACCAGATACATTATTTGCTGTTTCGGCTGTAGCAGCGTGTAACGCATAAGGCACTGCTTTAAATGCAGTTGTACCCATATCTACCAAACCGGCGCCTGTGTCTATTTGCGTATTTAAAAAATGGACATCGATACTCCAATCTATGCTAGTAAAATCTCCCGAAAGAAGAGTTCCTTCGCCTATATTTAAAATAATGAGTCCGTTAGCATCGGTAGTTGGTGCGTGTGTTTCGGTATATAGATTGGTTTGCGCTGTACCTCGTAATATGCTAAATTGTACTTCAATTACATCATTTGCAATTGCATTCCCTGCATTATCACTAATGAGCGCTTTATAATTTATGCCTTGTTGGGCTGTTGTAGTTAGCGTTACAAAGAAGAGAATAAACCCTAGGATTATTTTTGCTAAAAAGAAATTGTTTTTTTGTTCTAGTATTGTTTTCATGGTATTTTGTTTTAATAATGTTTTCATGGTATTGTGATTTTAGTAGTTCAATTCTTTTGTTAAAAAAAGAATTTTAATATCTTTATTTTTTAATTATTTGTTTGGTTGTAATTTTATTATTCGCTTCAATTTTAATCAGATAAGTTCCTGTAGATAAATTAGATACGTCAATATTAAAGTTACTATGTAGCGGATTTTGACTTTTAACCAGTTGCCCTAATTGATTGTAGATGCTTATTTTGGTAATGGTATCTTTTGCTGCTACATTTAGGTTGTCACTTACAGGATTTGGATACAATATTAAATCAATAATTTTTGCATCGGATATAACTAAAGCCGATGTCATTTCAGGGTTAATAAACCCTTCGGAAATAGCATTATTTCCACTGCTTAATTCTTGCACATTTACTTCACCAATGCTGTATATTACTTGTGTGCTAGATACCGATACGCTTTCGCCACCGTTATCTATACTAAATTTTTTAATTTGCTGCGCACTTACATTACAAGCTGTAAGGAATAATAAGATACTTAGTAGTTTTTTCATAATTCTAATTTGTTTTTATGTATTGTTATTTCGTAGAGTTTACT
>CAZOQL010000124.1:0-5708 GCA_964582005.1 uncultured Flavobacteriaceae bacterium
TTGTATTTAGAATCTATTCCTAATTAGGTAACTAATTATGAAACTCACGACTTCTAACCCCATTTTTACTTCTTACATTTGGAAAACGCCATATAGTTCGTCAAATAAAATGACTTTAAATGGTATTTTATTTAAAACTTTTTACACGCTTTTTTTGGTTGGTTTATCTACTTATTATGTTTGGAATTTGGTAGATCAAGGTAAAAATGTACAAGTATACATTTATGGAGGTTTATTAATTGCTTTATTTTTTAGCATTTTAACTTCCTATAAAAAACACTGGTCACCAATAACTGTTCCTATTTATGCTTTAGCAAAAGGTTGTTTTTTAGGTGGTATTTCGGCTTTCGCAGAATTGCAATTTGAAAGAATGCCAATGCGTGCTGTAAAAGTGAGTATTATTACTTTTTTTGTAATGCTATTTTTATATAAACTCCAAATAATAAAAGTTACACAGCAATTTAGAAGTATTATGTATAGTGCAATTGCAACCATAATAACCATGTATATTATTAGTTTTATTTTGCGTTTATTTGGTATTCATTTAAGCATCATTTATGGTACTTCTTGGTATGCAATTGGATTTACTTTAATTGCAGCATCGGTTGCAAGTTTTTCTTTATTACTCGATTTTTATTACATAGATAAACAACTACATAAAGCACCAAAATATATGGAATGGGTTGCTACTTGGGGTATTCTAGTTTCTCTAATTTGGATGTATGTAGAAATTTTACGATTGCTAAAAAAACTAGCAATTCGTTTCTAATTATTTCATTAATAACGGCACCGTAAACTCCGTAGTAACAGGAATACCTGCTTTTATTGCAGGTTCCATTCGAGGAAATTTTATTAATTTTTCAGAAATAAATTCTTTTAAATTATTTTCATATAAAGCGTTTTTTGAAGGTAAACTTATCGAGTTAAGCTTTATTATTCCTTTGTTTGAAACTTGTAATTTTATAAAAATAGTGTCTTGAATAGGTTTTGTCCATTGTAATGTTGATCCACTTAAAGAAACTTCAAGTCGCATAGATAGTGTTTTGTAAAAACACATTTTTTGTGCTTTTCTAGACTGTACATCTTTACATGCTGGCAATAACGGATACCCATCAATACTAGTAAAATCTATTGGTGTGATAATTGGGTTATCTACACTATTTTTTTCTGTTTTTTTTACTAAAAAATCACAGGAGCTTATTACAAATAAAAGAATAAAAAATAATGGAATTTGTTTATACATAATACCAAACAAAGATAAAAAAAATAACTTTAAACCTACGTTTTAAATAAAGGAAGCTTTTACCATATAAAAGAAGTAATCATTTTAAATAAATAAAGTACATTTGTGGTTCTTATTTAATTAATTTTAAAACACTAAAAATGAAAAAAATAGTATTTATAGTTTTAGCTATAATAACACTAGTATCTTGTACACAACAAAAAATTGGGTTTGTTAATACCGAAACTCTTATAAAAGATTATAAAGAGACGCAAATTGTTGAAGCTACAATGAAAGCAAAATCAGAAAAATCTCAAAAAAATTTAGAAACTTTGTTTTCCGCTTTTCAAGCCAAAGTTCTTGCCTATCAAAAAGGTGCTGCTAGAATGTCTGCCACAAAAAGAGTACAAAAAGAACAAGAGTTAGGAGCTGAACAACAAGCACTACAACAAAAACAACAACAAATTCAATATCAGGTACAAACCGAAGGACAAGCAGCTATTAAAAAAATAGCAGAAACTGTAAATGATTTCATTAAAGATTACGGAAAAAAGAATGGTTACTCTTTAGTTTTAGGTACTGTAGATTTAAATGGAGCTGTTATGTATGGTGATGCTAAAGCAGATCTTACTCAAATAGTTTTAACTGCTTTAAATGAAAATCATAATAAAGAAAATAAAACCGAAGAAGCACCTGTAACTGAAACTAAAAAAGACACTTCTAAAGAAGAAGTTCCAAAAAAATAATTAACTAAACTTTCGTTCAAATTCTGCTACAACTGCACTATGAGAAATAGTTTTATCCGTAAAGAAATCCAATAAATATTGGGTTTCTTTTTGGTTTGTGGTCAATTGCTTAATAATATTTCCTAAGTGCATTTTCATGTGTCCTTTTTGGATTCCTGTAGTTGTTAGAGCTCGTAATGCCGCAAAATTTTGTGCCAAACCAACAACGGCAACAATTTCCATCAATTCTCTTGCGCTTGGTTGCTGTAAAATTTCTAAACTCAACTTTGCTAAAGGGTGTAATTTGGTTAATCCACCAACGGTTCCTAAAGCCAAAGGTATTTCCATCCAAAAAGTAAAAATTCCACCTTCTATTTTAGCATTGGATAAACTTTGGTATGTTCCGTTGCGAGATGCATAGGCATGAATTCCCGCTTCTACGGCTCTAAAATCGTTTCCTGTAGCAAGTACAACAGCATCAATTCCGTTCATAATACCTTTGTTGTGCGTAACAGCTCTGTGTGGTTCTGCATTAGCAATTTGTATGGCTTGTATGAATTTATTGGTATAGTGATGTGGGTTTTCTAAAAACAAATCTTCTACTTTACAACTTACCTCAGCACGAACCAAACAATCTGGCACATAGTTAGATAATATACTCATTACTATATCAATACCTTCTTTTTTAAATGTAGCAGCAAGAACTTCTAAACAAGAGTTTATAAAGTTTGCGCCCATACTATCTTTCGTTTCAAAAGTAACGTGTAGTTGGTAGTAATTGTCTAATGCGTTTGTTTTATTACGTAGTTCTATTTCTATAATTCCGCCACCGCGTTTCCGCATGTTTTGGGTTATATTATCTGTAGCTTTAAATAATTCTGGTTTAATGGTATTAAAATACGTTTCTAATTTCGTGAAATTATCTTCATACATAAAATGTACTTGTCCAATTTTTGTAGTAGAAATTACCTGGGTTTTAAAACCACCACGAGTACTCCAAAATTTTGCAACCAAAGCTGCTGCTGCAACTACCGAACTTTCTTCAATAACCATTGGTATGGTATAATCTCTATCATTAATCACAAAATTTGGTGCAATTCCATAAGGAAAATAAAAATTACTTATCGTATTTTCTATAAAATCATCGTGTAATTTTTGTAAACCTTCATTGGTATTCCAATAACTTTTTAAAATACGTGTTCCCGTTTCTTTATCAGAAAAAAAATGATTTGCCAACCAATCTATTTTTTGCTCCTTGGTGAATTTTGAAAATCCAGTAATTTGTTTTTGCATTTAAACTTGTTTAGTTTATCACAAAATTAAGAATTTTAAGAAAGTTTATCGTTTTTTTATTCAAAAAATCCGTAAACTTGAGGTTTAAAACAATTTTCATGAAAAAAATACTCTTTATATTTATTACTGCCAGCTTATTTATTAGTTGTTCTTCACAAGTGAAAACAACCAATACAAATTCAAAAAATATAACGAATCAAAAACTAATAACCTTAGAAGATATTTGGTCAAAAGGCACTTTTAGAACCCAACGCTTAGGTGGTTTTCATTCTATGGATAAAGGTGATTTTTATACCGTAGTTAATAATCAAGGTGCGTCTTTAGATAAATATAGTTACGAAACTTTAAAAAAAGTAGCAACTATTGTAGCTATTGAAAACTTAGATGAAATTCGTTCGCTATACGATTATACATTTTCAAAAGAAGAAAATAAACTGATTATTGGCACACAAAAAGAACGTATTTTTCGTCATTCTTCAAGGGGAATTTATTACGTATATGATCTAAGCTCTAAAAAATTAACTCAAATATCAGATAATAAAATTCAAGAACCAACCTTTTCACCAGATGCTACAAAAGTAGCTTTTATGTACGCTAATAACTTATTTATAAAAGACTTATCTAAAAACATAACCAAACAAATTACTTTTGATGGCGAAAAAAATAAAATTATTAATGGTATAACGGATTGGGTTTACGAAGAGGAATTTGCTTTTGTAAGAGCTTTTGATTGGAATAAATCCTCCAATAAAATTGCCTTTATCCGCTTTGACGAAACCAATGTACCTGAATTTTCTATGGATATTTATGGTGGTGCTTTATACCAAACCCAACAGGTTTTTAAATATCCAAAAGCTGGAGAAAAAAATGCAGAAGTTAGTTTACATATTTATCATTTAGACGAAGGTTCTTCTCAAAAAGTAAATTTAGGCGAATCGCAACAATATTATATCCCAAGAATTGAATGGACAAATGAAAAAAACACGTTAAGTGTAACTACATTAAATAGACATCAAAATAATTTAAATTTACTATTTGTAGATGGTAATTCATTACATAGCAATCTAATTTTAAATGAAATAGATGCTGCTTATGTAGATATTAAAGACGATTTAACTTTCTTAAAAGACAATTCTTTTATTTGGACTAGCGAACGCGATGGTTTTAACCATATTTATCATTATGCTGCTACTGGAAAATTAATCAATCAAGTAACCAAAGGAAATTGGGAAGTAACCAATTATTATGGTTTTGATGAAAAAACCAATCGAATATATTTTCAATCTACCCAAGATGGCTCTATAAATAGAGCTATTTCTAGCATTAATTTAGATGGAAGTAAGACGAAAAAATTGAACGATACTCTCGGAAGTAATTCCGCTTCGTTTAGCCATAGTTTTAATTATTATATCAATACCTTTTCAAATGCCGAAACACCTACCATATATACTTTACATGAAGCCAAAACTGGTAAGAAAATAAAAGTAATTAAAGAAAATAGTGCTGTAAAAAAATTAGTTTTGAGTTATAATTTGGATAAAAAAGAATTTTCAACCATTACTACCAAAGACGATACTTTTAATATGTGGATGATGAAACCTGCTAATTTTGATTCCAGTAAAAAATACCCGTTATTTATGTATCAATACTCAGGTCCAGGAAGTCAAACGGTTGCTAACCGATGGAATGGTGCAAATGATTATTGGCATTATATGTTGGCACAAAAAGGGTATATTGTAGTTTGTGTAGATGGTCGAGGTACAGGTTATAAAGGGCGTGATTTTAAAAAAATAACCCAAAAAGAATTGGGTAAACACGAAATAGAAGATCAAATTGAAGTTGCAAAAATTTTAGGACAACGTACTTATGTAGATGCAAATCGTGTTGGTATTTGGGGTTGGTCTTATGGCGGTTATATGTCATCTCTTGCCATTACCAAAGGAGCCGATACCTTTAAAACAGCTATTGCAATTGCTCCAGTTACTTCTTGGCGTTTTTACGATACTATTTATACCGAACGTTATATGCAAACACCACAAGAAAATGCTAGCGGTTATGATGATAACTCACCTATTAATTTTGCACATTTATTAAAAGGAAACTATTTAATTGTACACGGAACAGGCGATGATAATGTACACGTACAAAATACCATGCGAATGGTAAGTGCTTTAGTACTTGCAAACAAACAGTTTGATATGTTTTTATATCCCGATCGTTCACACGGAATTTATAGCACTGGAAAAGATAGATTACACCTTTATAAAAAAATGACTACTTTTATCGAACAAAATTTATAATTAATTAACTCAAAATATTTATGTCAACTACTACATTAAAACCACATCAAAGAGAACTATTTGGACATCCAATAGGTTTGTACGTATTATTTTTCACCGAAATGTGGGAACGATTTTCTTATTATGGAATGCGTGCATTATTAACTTTATATTTAGTTCAAAAAACTA
>CAZOQL010000125.1:0-5359 GCA_964582005.1 uncultured Flavobacteriaceae bacterium
CGTTATGGGCAATTTCGACAGACGCATGAGAATTCAAGAACTTAACGCAACAAATCAAAATCTTAGATTACGATGCAAAACTATCAGATTGGTGTGTAAAAGACTTCTTTTTAAACAAAAGAAATCGAGATGAAATAGACACTTATAATACGTTGAAAATATTTGTATATCGAGGTCTTTTAAGTGGTTGGTCTCCTGAACAAATATCAGGAAAAATAAAGTTAGAATATCCTAATGATCCAATAATGACAATCTCATATAAAGCAATTTACACGCATTGACAAGCGTACTTAAATCGCAAATTAATAGCACTCTTCCCTATCATAAAACCCAACGAAGAAGAGCAAATAAAAACAGTAAACGAGGTGTTAAAATCAAAAACCAAACAAGTATTAATGACAGACCAAAACACATAGAAACAAGAGAAGAAATAAGACATTGGGAAGGTGATTTAGTAATCGTAAAAGGTCAAAAAATTACAATAGGTACACTTGTTGAGCGAAAATCACGATTTACATTTATTGTGAAATTAGAAAATAGAAAATATGCAACAGTAAGAAAAGAATTTAATCAAATAGATACCCTTTTTACAAAGACATTAACTTACGATAATGGAACAGAAATGGCACAACATAAACAATTTTCAAAACAAACAGGAATGCCTATATATTTTGCACATCCATACTTCTCTTGGGAAAGAGGAACAAACGAAAATACCAACGGACTAATTAGGCGTTATTTTCCAAAGAAAACAGATTTTACTAACATAACAGAACAGGAACTTAAAAAGATTCAAAATGCACTTAATAATCGCCCAAGAAAAGTACTTGGATATAAAACGCCAAATCAAATTATGGAAATGGAATTTTTAAAACAAATTAATAAAAAATATGATGGTAATCAAACGGCTTGTTGAAATGCTAATCAAAATAAAATGAGTATATTTGAATATTGTATAACTATAAATTATTAACGATTTGTTGCGTTAGAATCTTGAATCCAAGACTTAAAAATTTAAAAAAATGAAAATATTAATTTATTGTTTAATATTCTTAACTACTATGTCCTTAAACGCTCAGGTTAATTCTGTGCGTATGTACGCTTTTGGGCACAGTTTAATAGATCACGCAACAAGTTCAAGCGAAACAAATATTATGTATTGGCTAAATGATATTTCCCAAGAAGCAGGAAATACTTTTGCAACTACAGGGCAATATGGTTTTTTACCAACACACGCTAATTTACCACCATCATCAAATTGGGGTTATAGCGGAATTTCAAGTTCTTGGGATAGTAGTTTAGAGCCTTTTTCTGATGCTGATATAAACACAATTTTAATTACAGCTGCTAATTTTATTCAGTATGAAAATCCAAATTCACCACATCCTTTAGATAATAGTACAACAGTTATACAAGCAACTGAAACTATTTTTGATTGGGTAAATACACAAGAGAGTAATGTAAAGTATTATGTATATGGAAATTGGCCAGAAATGGATTTAGCAAATGCATTTCCTCCAACTCCTCCAACTCAAGCAGAAATTGATTTTTTTCATAATCAAACTATTGGAAATTTTACAGATTGGTGGAAGAATTATCAAGACTTAATGTTAATATCAAGACCAACTTTAAACTCAAGACTTATTCCTGTTGGAACAATAATTAGTAAAATTTTGAGAGATCTAATTCCAAATCAAATTGCTTTTGCTGATTTATATGAAGATTCTGCACCTCACGGAAGAGAAAGTATTTATTTTTTAGCAGGCATGATTACTTATATGGCTATATACGAGCAAAACATACCTAACTCTTATGTTCCAAATTCATCGGTTCATTCCGTGATTATAAATAATTTAAGCACAATAAAAGATTTTTCCTGGAATGAGTTAAATAGTTTTAACCTCCCAAACGGAGATAGCCGCGTTTTTTATTCTAATTCACTAAATGTAGAAGATGAAAATTTTGATGATAGTAATATTGTGCTTTATCCAAACCCAACTTTAAATCAATTTAGAGTTTTAAATTTAGATGGGTATTACAACATTAGTATTTATGATGCTTTTGGAAGACTCATTCAAGTAAATAAAAAAATTAACTCAAATAATATAATAACCTTAAAGAATTTAGAAAATGGAATATATTTTATTACAATCGAAAATAAGGAAATAGATGAAAAAATTAGCAAAAAATTAGTTGTAAATAAATAGTAAACGCTCTACAACAAAATGTAAACGTAATTACTAATTTTCTGCTAAATTCAAAGGTCATGTCTTTGTACAAAGGTCAGTGGTAAATTGAAAGGTAAATACATTGAAATTCGCTACTATTCTTTACAACACGTTAGTGAAAATTGAGAGCGTGGCATAACGCATTTTAATTTAAAAAAATTAATGCTTATCCTAAGCCTAGTAATTCTTTTATTTTTGTAAACTCTCTAAATTATAAGATTACAAAAATTGACTTTTTAAATTATTATACACAGAACATTAAAATTATAAAAAATAATTTTGAAAAAATCTACACTTCCAACCTGTCTTCTGGTGTTTATTTGATGAGGATTCATACAGAACATTTAACAAAAAAACAATTAAGAACTAAAAGTCAAAACATAATTTACAAAAATATTAGTAACAATCCATATAGTCACTAATAATAATTTATGGTAAATGTTTTTTAGTACCTGCTACTAGCGTAAAATCACTTTAAATTACGCATAAATAAAAAAATATAGAATTCAACGCAAACTAATTGAAAACTATCGCCTTCTGTTATTCGTTTTATTTCTATTTCCCGAATTATTTGCTCTTTGATTGGAATGATTAGATGAATTCTTATTTCCTGACTTATTAAGTCTATTTGATCTACGCTGTTGTCTTTGCTTTATATCGTCCGATTTTTGTGCTTTTGTTTTAGGTTTTTCATTATCTGGCTGCATCAAACTAGGCTCAAAACCTTCAATAACCGTACTTTGTAATTTTGTTTTCAGTAATTTTTCAATACTTCTTACATATTCATATTCATCTGTACTCACCAAAGAAATCGCTTCCCCATTGGCTCCTGCTCTACCAGTTCTTCCAATTCTATGCACGTAATCTTCGGCTATGTTTGGTAATTCAAAATTGATAACATGTGGTAATAAAGGAATGTCTAAACCACGAGCAGCAATATCAGTCGCCACTAAAACTCTAACGGAACCAGCCTTAAAACCAGCTAAGGCCTTTGTTCTTGCACCTTGACTTTTATTCCCATGAATTGCAGCAGCTTCAATGCCTTTTGCAATCATTTTTTTACACAGCTTATTTGCACCATGCTTTGTACGTGTAAAAACCAAAACCTGTTGCCAATTTCCATCTTTTATTAACTTAATTATTAAATCCGTTTTACGAGATTTATCGGTATGATATACTTTTTGAATGATTTTATCAACCGTAGTATTTTCTGGCTCTGCTTCTACCAGAATCGGGTTATGTAAAAATTGACTTGCCAATTTTTTAATTTCTTTAGAAAATGTAGCTGAGAATAATAAATTTTGACGGCGTTTTGGCAATAAAGCAAATATTTTATCAATATCTCTTTTAAAGCCCATATCTAACATTCTATCGGCTTCATCTAATACCAAAATATCTACTCGGCTTAAAGATAATTTATTTTGATTTTCTAAATCTAATAATCTACCTGGTGTTGCAACCAAAATATCTACACCTTGACGTAATGTTGTAATTTGCGAAGCTGCTTTAACACCTCCAAAAATTACGGTTGAGCGTATGTTCAAATACTTAGAGTACGCTTTAATATTATCTTGTATTTGTGCTGCTAACTCACGTGTTGGTGTCAAAATCAAAGCACGTATTGGTCGGTATTTAGGATGTCTGGTTGCATCTAAAATATGTAAAATTGGCAAGGTAAAACCAGCCGTTTTCCCTGTTCCAGTTTGTGCCGATGCCAATACATCTTTACCATTTAAAACTAACGGAATTGCTTTTTCTTGAATTACCGATGGTTTGGTATACCCTTTTTCGGTAACTGCTTTTAATATATTTTGAGATAGTCCTAAATCTTGGAATGTCATATGTTAAATTTTGGGCAAATATACTTTAATTATAGCATCGTTAGGTCTTAAATTAAAAAATCACAAAATTTAATGCCTTTGGAATAATTTTTATGTTACAATCTCCTTGCCCAATTAATTCACCATCTGCTTGAATAAAAAGTTCTAAACCTTTGGCGGATGTAATCTTAATTTCATTTGTTTTTGCAGTTTCTACTTTAGGATGTTGGTGCAACTTACCATTATACATTTTACGAATGTGCCAAATAAAAGACAATATACGTATGTCTTTTACCATACTAATATCTAACAAACCGTCTTTGGGATTAACATTATGTGTAAAACGCATGCCGCCACCAGAAAAACTACAAATACCAATGGCTGCAAATAATACTTTTGTACTTACTGTTTGCTCATTAAAGTAAAAAGTTAGTTTTTTCTTTTTATAGTGTAAAAAACCCATAACAGATGCTATAAAATAAGAAGCACTACCAAATTTTTTGTATTTATGCAAAGAATTAACTACAAAAGCATCCAAACCAATTCCAGCGGCATTTACAAAATAGGTTGTTTTTTTATTACAAACCAATTGTCCAATATCTTGAGGAACAATTTTATTTTTATTGATAATCGTAATTGCTTTATCTATATTACTTGGTATGTTATACTGTTTTACCCAATCATTACCTGTTCCTAAAGGAATAACAGCAACTTGTATTTTAGTTGGCGAAATTTCATTTTGAGATAAAATACCATTTACAATATGATGCAAAGTACCATCGCCACCAATACTTATTATTTTTCGAAATCCTTTTTTAAGAGCTTGTTGTACTAATTCTATTTCGTGCCTGGTATATGCTGTATAGGCAATTTCGAAATCCGTATGTAAGGCGCTTAATTTTTTTAATAAAACTGCATTTTGTTTTTTTGTAAAATCTTTACCAGATGTTGGGTTTATTATAATGAAGTGCTTGGTATTCATAGAAAATCGAAACTATTTTAACACGAATTTTAAGATTCTTCTAAACTGCCAATTAATAGTTCTAAAATTTCAATGGCTGCTTTGGCTATTTTTGTACCAGGTCCAAAAACACCAACAACGCCTTTATCAAATAAATATTGATAATCTTGCGCAGGTATTACGCCACCAGCAATTACCATAATATCTTCTCTGTCGTATTTTTTTAATTCTTCAATTACTTGAGGCACTAATGTTTTATGACCAGCAGCTAAATAAGAAACGCCTAAAATATGCACGTAATTTTCTACGGATTGTTTTGCAGCTTCTTTTGCTGTTTGAAATAACTGACA
>CAZOQL010000126.1:0-5340 GCA_964582005.1 uncultured Flavobacteriaceae bacterium
AGGAAAGTGTTTTTTCTAAAATATTTTAAAACGAATATTATTACCGTTTCAAAACTTTTTTAAACTGATAAAAAAATCGATCAATTAAGCGTAAATCTTCGGTAATGATTTCGGCAGTACCTAACATCTCTTGTTTAAAATCTATTTCTTTGTTGTAGGAAGTGATTAGTTTTTTAGATAGACTCACATCAATTAAATACAAACCATCTTTGTTTGGTATTAAAGATATGTTTTGAATTTTCCCCTTTAACATTCCAAATTCATAGTCTGGATAGTTTTCTAATTTAATATTTACTTGCTGACCAATTTTAATTTTACCAGAATTTTGTCTTGGCGTTTTTAATTTTGCTATAAAATTAGAGTTTTCAGTTGGTATAATCGTAAAAACCAAATCACCTTGATTAACCGTTTGATTTTTATCATAAAAACTTAAAAAAGATACTTTACCATTTAGATTAGATTTTAAAACATAACGTAACTCCCAATTTTTAATACGTTGTTTTAACTGATTTAATGACTGAATGACATTTTTTAACAAAATAATTTCTTCTCTTGTTTTATTTATTTCAGTACCTTTTGAAGTCTTTTTAGCATTGCTAATACTTTCTCGTAGTTGAGAAATAGAAGAACTCATCGTTTTATAATTACGTTCTGCTTGTAAATACTCCAATTGTTTATTATCATATTCCTGTTCTGCAATAATACCTTTATCAAAAAGTGTTTTATTTCTATCTAAATCTTTCTTTTTAAAATTTAGTTCTGCTTTCTGTATTTCTTTTTGTGATTTTAAATTGACTAATCTTCTTTTTAATTCTCGTGCTGTAATTTTATTTGCCGATGCATCATTTGCAAAAGGTTGCAATTCTATATTTAATCTATATTGCAGATACGCATTTTCAAATAATGAAAAATCAGAATCCATTTCACCTAAAAACAAAACAGGTAATTCTTTAAACGGAAAATAAAATGTTTTGCTATTTTTAACTTTTAAAGTATCTATTGCCGATTTTAACTTAAAAACATCTTGGTAATTTGCCGTATTTTCAATAACTGCTAAAACACTATTATTTTTTACTAATTCATTATCTACCACTAAAATACTTTCAAACTTACCTGTAACTTTCGCATATTCTTTTTGTGGCGGTATTTGTGTTGTAATCAAAACTTCCGAAGCAATAATATCTGGATATTTAACAAACCAAGAAATTGCTAAAAGCATCATAATCAAAAATAAAAACAAGACAGAACCCCAACGAATCATCCAATGTGGCACACGAGTTAAAATCTCTTGCACTTCTTCAGAACGAAGTTCTAACTCTTCAATATGTTTGTTTTTTATACTCATTTATTTAATTTTTTCCGCAGTATTATCTGCGTCATCTGCGAAATCTGCGGGAAACTTTTTTTAATTCCCAAGTTCCAACTGATTCTTAACCAAATCAAAATAATTGCCTTTTTTCTTTATCAATTCCAAATGATTACCAACTTCAACAATCTTACCTTTGTCCAAAACCACAATCTGATGCGCATTTTTAACCGTACTCAACCTATGTGCAATAACCAAAACCGTTTTATTTTCAAAAAAGATATTTAGTTTTTCCATAATTACCTTTTCATTATTAGCATCTAATGCAGAAGTCGCTTCATCAAAAAACAAGAAATTAGGGTTTTTATAAACTGCTCTTGCAATAAGTAAGCGTTGTTTTTGACCTGTGCTTAAACCAACACCTTCCATACCAATTTTTGTATTGTAAGATAATGGTAAACTTTCGATAAATTCAGCAATATTTGCAACATCCACAGCATGTGCTAATTTCTTTTTATCCACATAATCTACACCAACAGCAATATTATTGGCAATACTATCATTAAAGATATAACCTTCTTGCATCACAACACCACATTCGTTTCGCCATGTTTTTTGCGAAACATTTTTAAGGTCGTAATTACCTAATTTAATTTGTCCAGAATTTGGATCGTAGAATTTTAAGAGTAACTTCATCAAGGTAGTTTTTCCGCTACCGCTAACACCAACAATTGCTGTTATTTTATTTGCAGGTATGTACAAGTCTAAATCTTTTAACACTTCTACATCCGAACCTATATATCGAAACGATACCTTTTCTAAATTAATATCTAATAATTTATGAACAAAGTCTGTTTTGGAATTTTTCGCGGTGTCTTGAGTTTGGAATTTGGAATTTGAAAATAACGAAGTTATTTTATCTTGGTCTTGTTGTTCTTCGTCTTCTTTATTGTGTATTTCTGCTAGACGTTCTAAAGATATTTTAGCATCTTGCACTTCACGTATAAAATTGATTAACTGTGCAATTGGCGAATTTAACTGCCCTACAATATAACTAATTGCCAACATCATACCTAAAGTAATATCGCCATCAATAACCAATTTAGCAGATAAAATACTAATAAAAATATTTTTAACTTCATTTATAAAATTAGAACCTACACTTTGGTATTGCTCTAATGCCAAACCTTCAATAGAAATTTTAAATAATCTTGCTTGTAAAAACTCCCAAGACCAACGTTTTTGTTTTTCGGCATTATGTAGTTTTATTTCTTGCATGCCGTTAATAAGTTCAATAACCTTACTTTGTTCTTGACTTACTTGCGAAAACCTTTTATAATCTAAATCTCTACGTTTTTTTAAGAATAAGATAATCCATAAAAAATATAAAAAACTACCAATTAAAAAAATAGCAAATATTTGCAAACTATAATATGCCAAAACAATACTAAAAACGATTAAATTCATCATAGAAAATAACACACTCAAACTTGAGGTTGTCAAAATACGCTCAATACGTTTATGGTCATTAATGCGCTGTAAAATATCGCCTGTCATTCTGGTGTCAAAAAAGGCAATAGGTAAATTCATTAGTTTTATAAAAAAGTCAGAAACTAAAGAGATATTTATTCTTGTACTTAAATGTAATAAAATCCAACTACGTATCACTTCAATAGCAGTTCTACCAATAAATAAGGCTAATTGTGCAAATAAAATTAAGTATATAAAATGTACATCTTGGTTTTTAATACCAACATCTACAACAGATTGCGTTAAAAATGGTAAAATTAACTGCAACAAACTTGCGGCTAATAAACCAATAATTAATTGCCATAGAAATTGTTTGTATTTTATAACGTATTTGGTTAGGAATTTAAAACCGAAATCTTGTTCTTCTTTGTCAAATTCGTTGGTGTAAAATTTTGGTGTAGTTTCTAATAGTAGCGCTATGCCTTCTTCGGTATCTTCTGTGGCATTATTTCCTATCCAATGTTTTAAAAATTCTTCTTTTGTGTATTTTAATAAACCGTGTGCTGGGTCGCTTATATAAAATACGTCTTTTTTTATTTTATACAAAACCACATAATGGTTTTTGTTCCAATGTAAAATACAAGGTAATGGTGCTTCTAATAAACGCTTTAAGTTTATTTTTATGCCTAAACTTCTAAAACCTAATTTTTCTGAAGCTTCGCTAATACCTAATAAAGTGCTTCCTGCTCTTGTAGTTTCACTAAAACTACGTAATTGCTGTATGGAAATATTTTTTTTGTAATGTTTAGCAATTATTTTTAAGCAAGTTGGACCGCAATCTTTTCCGTCTGGTTGTTTGTAGTGTGGAAAGATAGTTTTAATCAATTTAAACGGATACTTTTATTCTGTAAATTTTTAATTATAATAGAATTAATAATTAAATTGTTTTTGTTTTTAATACATATAAAATAATCTTTTTTTAATTCTAAAAATAGATTAATACTTGTTTTTTCTGTTAGTAATACTTGTTGATTAAAAGGAATTGATTTGTTACCATATTTATTATATTCTTTTAGTAAATATGCTTGTATAATGTATTTATTATTGTTTTTATTGAATAAACTCGGATTTAATTTTATTTTTATCTTTTTTCGATTTAATTTTTTTTGTAAATGTTTTCTTTTATTTGAGTGTATTACAAAAAAATCATATTTATCACTTTCACTTTTAATGATTTTACTTTTATTTTTTTTATCATCAAACCTAAATTTAGTTTGATTTATTATTAATGGGTCAATTTTTGTTATGTTTTTAAAATATTCAGCCATCCATTTGTACTTACTATCACCATTATTCTTTATGATGTGGTCATAACCTGCATATACAAATAATTTTGAATTTGTAGCATTCCGAAATTGTTTTACTAAATTATTTGCTTGATTTTTTTCTCTACTATTAATTTCATTTGAATTATTATATGATTCATATGGTATAATTTTGTAACCTATTTTTATTGCTTTTCTTATGAAATTTGCAAAATAGGGTTCTTTGAGATAAAAACCAGATGTACTTATTGGGTATTTTCTTAAATTAATCGTATCGGTTTTTAAATAGGCTTCAACAGCTAGTAACCTAAAACCTTCAGAATATAATGGTTCTAACAAAGTTTCTGCAAATAATCTATGATTAACATTATGATGAGCTTCATTAAGCATAACAACTCGATGATTTTTAACAATTTTTTTAATATTTTTATTTGTTATTTTAAGCGTTTTTTTATTTTTATTTTTTTTATAATTAATGCCTATAATTTTTTTGATAGAGTCTTGTAAATGAAGAAATGAATAACAAGTGTTAAGTTGTTGAGGATAAATCTGTTTAAATTTTTTTATTTGAATTAAACGTTTTTCATTAGAAATGAGAATGTCTAAAGGTTTTAAATAATTTATATTTTTTAAAGAGTCAAGATATGACTTATTAGCCATATTTATCACATCATATATAACACCTGTATCATTCTGAGCAATAATTTTTATTGATATAAATAAAAACAATAATAAAAGTTTATTTTTCATATTTCCCATTTAGTTTTATATGGATTATAATTACATTTTAACGGTTTAGAATGAATATTTCCTTCAACAAAAACCCTACAATCTGTACAAATATATCTAAACTCACAATCTTTACAAACTTTAATCTGATCTTTTGTTATTTTATCAAATTTTTTAAAATTTTCAGTTTTAATTATTTCTTCAATAGAAATTTTATTTATACTTCCATAATTTTCTAACATTGACGGGCAATTTTTCAGCTTTCCATTTACATCAATAGAAATTTTCTTATACAAACAAGAATTATAATTTTTTGATAATCTATAATTATCAATATTTACTGAAAATAAATCTGAATCTATTATACCACATTGATTGCAAGATGTGATTATATCTTTAGTATAATGTATTTTTGATTCATAAATATCTTTTGATAAAGATCTTTTACAACCAAAAACACTAGCATTGCGTTTAAAAAAACAAAAACACTGTTAAGTCCTATTTTTATTA
>CAZOQL010000127.1:0-5121 GCA_964582005.1 uncultured Flavobacteriaceae bacterium
ATTCTCTAATATTTCCTGTCCAATCGTAACTTTGTAAAAGTTTTATCGCTTTAGCTGAGAATGTTTTAATCGCAGTACCTTGCTCATTGGCTATTTTTTTTGCAAAATGTGTAATTAATAAAGGTATATCTTCTCGTCTATCGTTTAAAGATGGTACTTTAATTAAAATAACAGCTAATCTGTGATATAAATCTTCTCTAAAATTTCCATCTGCAATTTCTTTTTTTAAGTCTTTATTCGTTGCTGCTACAATACGTACATCTACCTTTATATCTTTATCACTTCCTACTCTACTTATTCTACTTTCTTGTAATGCACGTAAAACTTTTGCTTGTGCAGAAAGGCTCATATCCCCAATTTCGTCCAAGAAAATTGTTCCGCCATTAGCAGCTTCAAATTTTCCTGCTCTATCTTTATTCGCACCTGTAAAAGAACCTTTTACGTGACCAAACAACTCACTTTCAATCAACTCACTTGGTATTGCTGCACAATTTACTTCAATCATTGGTGCTTTATAACGTGGTGATTTTTCGTGTAACCAATGTGCAACTAGTTCTTTACCTGTTCCGTTTGCTCCCGTAATTAATACACGAGCATCGGTTGGTGCAACTTTATTAATAATTTCTTTAATATGAACTATGGCAGAACTAGTACCAATCATTTCATATTTTTTATTTACTTTTTTCTTTAAACGCTTGTTTTCAACAACCAATACTTTTCTATCTAAAGCATTGCGAACCGCATTTAATAATCTATTTAAATCTGGTGGTTTTGAAATATAATCAAATGCGCCCATACGCATGGTTTCTACAGCAGTATCTAAATCGCCGTGACCAGAAATCATTATAAATGGTATTTCGGGTTTTATTTTTTGTATTTTTTCTAATACTTCCACACCATCCATTTTTGGCATTTTAATATCGCATAAAACCAAGTCGTAATCTTTATTTCTAATCATTTCTAAACCTTGCAATCCATCTTCGGCATCTTCAACTTGGTATGCTTTACTTTCTTCTGAAATGATTTTACCCAATACTCTACGTATTGCAGCTTCATCTTCTATTATTAGTATTTTACTCATCGTCTTTTAATTTATTGCACAATATAATTTGTGCCATTTAATTAATATCGCAACCATTTAAATAATTCTTTATAGGTTGGTTTTTTTCCATACATTAAAATACCAACTCTATATATTTTAGCAGCAAACCAAACGGTTAAAATAAAAGTTCCGATAAGTAATAAAATAGAAACAATAATTTGCCAAGTTGGCACACCAAACGGAATACGCATTAACATTACAATTGGTGATGTTAATGGAATCATCGAAAATATAGTAGCAACTGGTCCGTGAGGATCTTTCATAACACTAACAAAACCTACATATATAGCCAACATTAAAGGAATCATAATTGGCATCATAAATTGTTGTGAATCTGTCTCACTATCAACTGCTGCACCAATTGCTGCATATAAGGAACTATACAATAAATAACCACCAATAAAATACAGTAAAAAGTATATAAAAAAGGAAAGTAATGGTAAATTTAAAAAAATAGAAATTGCTTGTTGTGGTTTATCACCAATGGCTTCTTTCATCATTTCAGCTTGTTCTGGTGTTATATTTGCTGAACTCATTTCGTTTATATCAACGCCAATAATTGCGGTAACTATTACCATTAAGATACTTGCTAATATTCCCCAAATAACAAATTGCGTTAACCCTGCTAAAGCATTACCAATTATTTTTCCCATCATTAACTGAAATGGTTTTATGGAGGAAACAATTACTTCAATAATTCTACTTGTTTTTTCTTCTAATACACTACGCATAACTGAAGTTCCGTAAATCATGATAAACATCATTATCAAATATCCAGCAGTCATACCTAATCCGAATTTTATTCCTGTTTCTATTTTTGATGATTTTTTACCTTCGTAATTTTCTAATTTTATTTCAGCATTTATTTTAGTCGATTTAATTTTTAGTAAATCAATTCCTAAACGAACCATTTTTTGGGAACGAATTTTCGTCTCTACTTTTTTCTCTAAAGAATTTATTACATCCATATTTGGCGATTTTTCAGAGTAAAACTGAATGTCTTTTGCTAATAATTCTAAACTATCTATTTTTGGAATATATAACAACCCATAATATGCACTATCCATTGCTTGAATTTTGGCATCTTCAAGAGAAATATTTGTTAATTTTATATATTTGGTTGATTTTGTATCTTTAAAAATATTTTTATCTATTAAATTTACATTATCAATATAGGCAATGTTTTTAATTTTACTATCGTTTGCTTTACCCAAATAAATAATTAAAACAGTTCCTGCAACCATTAAAAATGGTGCTAAAATAGTCATTATTATAAAGGTTTTATTTTTAACTTTTGCGTTAAATTCTCTTCTTATTATTAAACCTAATTTTCCCATAATTAACTATTGTTTTTAACTGCTTTAATAAAAATATCGTTTACACTTGGTATCATTTCTACAAAATGACTAATACTAGCTTTTTGATTTAAAAAACTAACCAAACCCCTTGTGTCTTCATCCGTTTTTAATTTGATGTTTAACTTTAACTCCTCATTTAAGGATTTAAATGTTGCTTCTTTCACATCGTACTTTACCTCTATTTCTTTTCTTAAATTTATTTTATCATCCGACAACAAACCTACTTGAAATGTATTTGTTTTAAATTGTTTTTTAATGTCGTTTAAATTTCCCTGTAAAACTAAGTTTGCTTTATTGATTAATGCAATATCATCACATAGTTCCTCAACGGACTCCATACGATGTGTTGAAAAAATAACGGTTGCTCCTTCATCACGAAGTTGTAAAATTTCATCTCTAATTATATTAGCATTAATTGGGTCAAAACCACTAAAAACCTCATCAAATATTAATAATTTAGGCTTGTGCATTACCGTTATAATAAATTGTATTTTTTGTGCCTGTCCTTTGGATAATTCTTCTATTTTTTTATTCCACCAAGAGCCAATATCAAATTTATCAAACCAATATTTAAGTTGGGTTTTTGCATCATTTCTAGTCATGCCTTTTAACCTTGCCAAATAAATAGCTTGCTCACCCACTTTCATATTTTTATACAAACCTCTTTCTTCGGGCATATAGCCAATATGTTCTATATCTTCTGGTTTTAATGGATTTCCAGCTAGTAACACAACACCAGTATCTGGCATTGTAATTTGATTTATGATACGAATTAACGTAGTTTTTCCTGCGCCGTTTGGACCAAGCAATCCAAATATGGAGTTTTCAGGTACCGAAATAGAAACGTTATTTAAGGCAGTAAAATCACCGAATTGCTTAACTACATTTTCGGTTACAAGTAAGTTTTTCATGAAAGTTTTAATTTGGTTTCAAATATAGTAATTTGACGAGCGTTTATGAATTATGTTACAAATAAATTATAACTATTTTTTGTCATTTAAAACATAGTCTAATCATCTAAAATTTCTTCAATTACAAAAGGTGGTTTGGTTAAAATATTGATTGTTTCAGGAATTTTATCATAAAACAATTGTAAAACACGATGTGTGGTAAACATGTATTTTTGTGTTTTAAGAACTTCCCAAATTTGTAATTTTTGTTTATTTAGAAAAGAGCCCTCTTTAAAAGAGCCTTTACTGTACGCTTCATCAATAGACAAGGACAAACTAAAAGAATGCATTTTCAAACTTTTACTGGCAATATTTTTCAACAACGTATGGGTTATTATATTTTCATCTTTTGCAAAAATATTATGCAAAGGACCAACATCTATCTTTTTAAAACGAATTGGATTTACTTTTGGCAATTTTTTATCAATTAAATACGCAATCGTATCCATATCAATACTTCTATCTGCTGCTATTTGTAAAACTTCGTATATTTTAGATTTGTAATCCTCTACTTTTTTACCATCGTAATTAAAATATAAAAAGCATATAAAAGGTCTATTATAGGTAATATCGTAAAAGCTCCAACTTACTAAATATTGCGCTTCATACTCGATTGTTTTAATAATTTTACCTTGTATGAAACGTTTAAAAATATAACGTTTATCAATTGTTGTGTAATAAATAATGGAAGCTGCTTGATGTAATTTTACATTACTAATAGACTCTTTATCTTTAAATAAAGTCTCTAAAAACTCCTTTTTAAGTACAGATACTTTTGGTAATTTTTGTAGATAATCATTTTTTAAAGACAAATCGTTGACCAGATAACGCAATTCCATATAGTTAGGAAATCCTGATTCTGTTAAATCAATTTTCATTTTGTCCTCTTCGCTAAACAAATACTTTACACGCAACGCTTCTATGGAATAAATTAAAAGTTCCGCATATTGTTTAAAAAATATAACCTCTTGCTCTTTACACAAATTGTTTTTTAATAACCCTTTTATTAACTGTTTAAAAGAATGGTCTACAATTTTAAAATAAGAAGCATATTGCTCTTTGGAGTCTAAAACAGCACTATCTAAAGGCGTAACTATGTAATTATCTAAATTCACTTGTATTAAAATATTTTAAGAAGCTAAAAGTAAGCTTATTTTAATTTATTTTTTCTTTTTTATGGTATCTTTTTTCTTTTTACCTCCAAAAATATTCCCTAAAACGTTGTCTATTCCATCTTTTATACCATCGTTAATAATATCTTTCGGGTTTTGTTTTGTTGTGTCTTTAGGACTTGTAAATAAAGAATCTAAGCCTGTATTACCCAAAACATCCTTAATAACATCGGTAACTTGATTTTGTAATTCTTGTTTTTGATATTGAATTACTTTTAAAGTTAAGGCAGTTAAGGCTTGTTTAACATTCACTTTTACGTTTGGTTTTAAAAGCGTTCCTCCAATATTTGTTGTTAATGGGATTTTAATAGTATCCTTATTGATATTGGTTAATTTTGACAGCAAGTTTACTGCTTCATTTCCTAAATACTTTGCAGGAACATCCATTACCAAATTATATTGTAAGGTTTTATCAAAACCATGAGAACCCGAAATTTTCATGATAATATCTTGGTATTTTAATTCAAAAGGTTTTACCGAAACCTTTCCGTCTTTAAAGGACAAAACCGTTTTTAATCTCTTTAAGTTTACTTTAGAAA
>CAZOQL010000128.1:0-2956 GCA_964582005.1 uncultured Flavobacteriaceae bacterium
TTCACATAGTTACCGTAGGCTTCCGTAAACAAAATATCATTTAACTTAACTTGATGATGCTTTTTATTATCCTTTAAAAATATACTTGATGCATCTGTTTTTTTTATTGGCTTGATTAAATCACTGATTTTAGTTGTTGCAATAATAAATCGCTGAAAGCTAAAAGGCTTTAATAAATAATCATCAATATTTAATTCATACCCTTCTAATGCAAACTCTTTATACGCAGTAGTAACGATAACTCTTGGAGGGCTACTTAACGTTTTTAAAAAATCAAACCCTGAAAATTTAGGCATATTGATGTCTAAGAATAGTAAATCTATAGTATTATTATTTAGGTATTCTATCGCTTCAAAAGCATTATAACAACTTTTCTGGTGTGATAAATAAGATATATTACTTGCATAATCTTTGATGATATTATGTGAAGCCGTTTCATCATCTATAATGATATATTTTATCATCTTTTATCTAATTTTAGTGTTGCTAAATAGGTGTTCTCATCAATTCTAAAAATTAAATTGTGAGTGTTTGGATACAATAAATGGAGTCTGTCTTTTAAGTTTTTTAAACCAATACCTTTAGTTTTTGAAAGTTCATCAAAATCAAAATTATTTTGAATATAAAAAGAAATTCCATCTTTACTTTCTGTTAGTTTTATATGAATAAAAGCGTTATCAACTAGGCTTTCTACACCGTGTTTAAAGGCGTTTTCCAATAGAATTATAAATAATAGAGGAGGAATTAAAGTCTCCTTATTCTCTATACTTTGTTGAAAGTCTATTTCAATTTTTTTATGATAACGTGCGGTTTGCAATTCAATGAAATTGGTTAAATAACTAACTTCATCTTGTATGCTAACCATTTCTTCATTCCCTTTATAAATAGTAAAACGCATCATATCAGATAATTTAAGCACATATTCTTGTGCAATGTCTGGATCACTTTTTATTAAAGAATATAAATTATTTAAGGTGTTGAAGAAAAAATGCGGATTGATTTGATTTTTTAAAAGTGCTAATTCTGCACTGCTTTTTTTATTTTTTAATGTTTGAATATTTTTCCATTGTTTAAAAATCCAAGAAAATATAACATAGGCGAAAATCAAAACTATTAAAGATGCAAATACATCTGTAAGCCATCTATTTCCATTTGCAATCCAAAAACTTGGTTGATGTTCATCTATCTTATTGGACATATTTATGCCAAATAGCAAAACTCCTATTGCAGTAAAAAAAGCAATTGTCTTGTCTGTTTTTATGGACCAATAAAATTTAAGTCCTGTTATTTGAACTATATAATAGGCGATTAGGTATATTCCAATGATGCTAATAAGCGTCATTGAAAAATAAAAATAATCTATTGGTAAACTATCTTTAGCCAAAAAACTTAAAGTACCTAAAACTAAAGATAGTATTGTACCAATATAAAATCGTTGTTTAAATAGCATTCTTTAAAATGGGTATTGCTCCGGAATAATTAATTTCACATTATCAGAAATATTTCTATCTAACCTTGTGAAATATGGGTCGATACTTATGTATTTCGGAACTTCATTTACAACACAACTAAACTCCACTTCTTCATCATTAATTAGATGAGGTTTCAAATATAGTGTTTCATTTTTAGTAACATCTTTTGGATGATTTTTAAAAATACCTATGTTAATTAATTCATTGATACTAATTTCATCTTCTTTTCCGGCTTTATTCGTTTGGTATCGTTGTGCAGATATTTGAACTTTAATTTCATAGCTGTTATTTTTCAACTTCTTATACGTTGCCGTTTTTACAGATAAATCATAGGTAATCACACGTTTTAACCAATCATTTATTAGTGTATGATTTTCTTTTGAAGAAACTAAATATAATTCTTCTAAGAAGTTTAAAGAAGTTGCTGTAGCATCCTTATTGTGTTTATAAATTAAATTTTTAAGAGCTATACTTAATTGTTTTTCTCCTATTAATTCTCGTATTGCATTTAAAACTATCGCACCTTTATTATATGCTAAATATTGTTCTTGAGCCGTTAAATACAATGCTGGTTCTGCTTTAGAAGCTCTAGATCTACCTGTGAAATACTTCCTTAAAGTATACTCAGATAATCTATTCGCCATTTCCTTTCCATATAAGTTTTCTAGTATAACCGTTTCTGAATACTTGGCAAAAGATTCACTAATAAACATAGAACCTTCAATTAGTTTTGGTGTTAATAATAAACCCCACCATTGATGAGATATTTCGTGAACCAATACTCTAGCGATTACATTAAATGATTCTGAGTTTTCAATACTTTTTTTGAAGATTCTTTCATTAATACTGATAACTCCTGGCATTGCTTGACCATTAGAACCTGCAAAAACGGATACCTCTCCAATACGAAGGTATTTATGAGGGTACGCTCCAAAATTGTCTGTACAATAATCAAGGGTTGCTTTGGTGACTTTAATCATTTCTGCAACATTTCTATAATGCTCAGGCAGATAATACAATTCTATATGTACACCCTTATGGATTACTTTTTCAACTTGGTATTTTGCTGAAAAATAAGCGATTAAATGGTCTATCTTTCCTGCTGATTTATACTGGTAATAATTCCGGCCTTTTGTTCTCCATTGCTTTATCAAATCGCCAGAAGAAAACGCTATTTGATTGTTATCTGTACTAATAGTCGTTTCAAAATTAACATTTTCAAAATTAAATTTAGAATGCGTGCTTAAATGTCCTCCATTAATAATTGCATTTTCTTGAACGGGTAATCCTCTTTTTTCTCGTTCGTATGGATCACTTATTTCATATCGATTTACATATCCTAAAAACGGACTAAATTGAGCGCTTTTAATATAACTACCATTTTTTGCTATTCTATTATCAATATTAAAAGCAGTTGATGTTTTATTGACTTGATAATTCATTTTTAACCGTTGATTTGGTAATAAAGGTGTTTTTAATTGAAA
>CAZOQL010000128.1:3056-5085 GCA_964582005.1 uncultured Flavobacteriaceae bacterium
TACGTTCATATTGCTCGTTAAAATCGGATACTTCGTCTGATGTTATATAGTCATTTACAATATTTGTGTTGTAAAAAATGAAGCCTCCAACTGTACTAAATAATAGTGCCAAAACACCAATGGATATTTTCTCTTTAAAACTCCAATTCATTTTTACTTTACTTGGGCTAGAAACTCCTCTTTTCCAATATTTATAACTTAAAACAACTAATATTCCTGAAAACAAAGTCCAATACAACGCAATCCAATTAAATTTAGAAATATAATGTCCATAGCCTGTAAAATCAGAATATGCACGTGCCATACTAGGTATATTATTAAAAAGTAGTAGCGGATGCTCTAAGCCAATATTTTCACTTAAAGGTCCAAAAAGGAATATGATTAAACCTGAAATTAGCATTCCTAAATATTTATTAGGCATCATAGATTGAACAAATAAGCAGAAAATAACATACAATATCAATTGAATTCCTCCATAATAAAATGTAATTAGATACAAGAAAATGTTTAAATCAAAATAACCATTCATTAATTGGAATCCTATTCCTGTTAAAATAGCGACCACTATTAAAACCATTGGAATTAATATAAGTACCACTAATTTGGAACTGAAAAATACTGTGTTTGGTACTGGTGAAGCATCAATAATTTCGTTGAATTTATAACTTCGGGTTTTCCAGACTAATTCACCACTATAAAACACAACTAATAACAAACCGAAAACGGGTAGTATTTCAATAATTAAACCTAACAACAAATCCGTAGTTGGATAGCGACTTCCGTAAACTTCTATTCCATTGGTAGCATAATTGAAAGAAAACAAAAGCAATGCAAACCATATAATGACAAGTGTTAAAAATGGAATACTTTTTATTGTGCTTTTTGAATCTATTTTAATCAGCGACCAAAAAGCAAGCAACTTTATTTTAGTTGTATTTGCTATCGTTTTTACAGGTAAGTATGCTTGTAAAGCATTCGTATTTTTTTTAATTGAAACTACTTTTTTTGATTTACTGTTTATTTTTCTGAAAGAAAATAATTTATATGCTATCAAGAGTACTATCGAAGCAATAGCAATCCAAAGAATCCTATTCCAAAGAAAATGCCCAGAAAAAGACACCAAATAATCATTTTTTTCAACAGGAGTTAAAAACTGTGTCTGTTCAAAAAATGGTGCGAGACCAAATAAATCTGTTAATGCTGCTGTAGATACAATTTCTGATGAAGAAAGTGAGCTTCCACCTATTAAAGGAGAATTTATTGTAACTGCAGAAAACCAATAAAAACCAATAATTACGACACCAAAAATATACGTTATTATAGCACGTTTACTAAGTAATGTAGCCGAAAACAAAAGAGCACTTATAATAAATATATTAGGTGCTATTATTGTTAACCAAGGCCATACATACTGTAGGAGGCTGAATGTATGTATCGTTTCAGGATTAGATCCATTTAGGAGCGTTCCAATAAAAACACCAAAGACGGAAAGACTACTGATTAATAAAGTGATGGCAAAAATGACTAAAAATCGACTTATAAAAAAATTACTTTTTGTAAGTCCTGTACTAAATATTATTTCTTCCGATTTATAATCTTGATCTCTAAGGAGCCCGTTAATACAAAGAAATAAGCAAGGAAAAAGTGCTCCAAGACTAATTATCCCTGACAATAAACTTAAATTATAAGCATCATTAAGCATTGTACTAATTTCAAGAAATTGAAATTCAGAAGTGATTGCTAGTATGCCATATAAAATGACTAAGACTAAAAAAACGATGAAAGATCTTTGCTTAGAATGGTATCTCCATTCAAACTGAAGTAATTTTATAAACATCATAAGAAGGATTATTTTTTAGTATTTAACGTTGAAAAATAAACATCTTCTAAATCGGGATTGACTAACTCAAATCCAGATTCAGGTTTATTATCTGAAAGCACGTGCAGTCGAATTTCACCTAAATGTAAATGAGTAGAAAGTACATTAAACGTTTTTTTAAAGGTTTCTAAGTCTTCTTTTTTAATGGTT
>CAZOQL010000129.1:0-5038 GCA_964582005.1 uncultured Flavobacteriaceae bacterium
ATTTGACGACTAATTTATTGATTATTAATGAGTTGTGTTTTTGTCATGTACTAAAGAGATTGATATAATTTTCATTATTTAATTTTTAGAATTAATCTTCAGTAAAATGATTTTTAGCATTTAGCCTCTGTAATATTCATTTTTCCGTTTTTAAAAGAAATCATAAACGGAATGTTTTCCATAGTACAACGCGGTTCAATAACAAATTTAATTCTTCCCATAACAAAAAAATCTTCGGTGGTTTTTAAGTTTAATTTTTGTGTGAAAACAGCATTACCAAACACCCAATTTTCAGGATCATCTACTTTTTGATAAGGATCAATATCACTTTTTTCTAATTTATTTTCTTGTAATTTTCCACTAAACGAAACAGCTTTATAACTACCAAAATCCATATAAAATTTACCTTTGTACTCTTTTTTAGTATTTGGTGAAACATAATAACTATCGTTTTTTAAATCTACAGAAATTACTAAATTATAATCATCGGTAGGCGTTTTTATAATTTCAATGTTAATATTGTAAAGAGAATCTGTAACTGTTAATGATGGATTTTCTTCTATTGCTTTATGTTGTTTAATTAGTTGTAAATGATTAGTTGAATTTTGTAAGCCTACATTTAGTGCTATAAATGTCATAAAAAGTGTGATGTATTGTCTCATAATAGTATTTTTTAAAGATTTTCTGTTTTTTAGAAATTCCTGTTAATTTGATTGTAAAACTAGGAATAGCAAGTACTGAAAATGTGAAAATAATGTAAAATAAGTGTCAATAGTTGTAAAATGTCATATAATTGTCTGTAATTTACAGCAATTATGAATAAAATAAATATTTCAATTTTAATAATAATAAATTTTATAGCCTATTTCTTTTTATCTTTTTCCGATGTAGATTCACAACAACAAGATTTTTCCGAAATAGTAAAAGTTTCTTTGCGTGATGTTGGTCATCAATTATTGTTATCCAATAATGATTCTACATCATTAGTATTACCTATATTATTAGTTAATCCCAATTCATATGAGCTTGGGTTTCAAAAAACCCTTTCCATAGAACCCGATAATTTGGTGGCTATGATAAAAAAAAGTTTAGAAAAAGCAGGAGTACCACATGATTATCGTGTAGAGGTAACCCAATGTGTCGATAAAGAAGTTGCCTATAGTTATTTTATGAATGACGCTGAAGATACCAGTATTATTCCTTGTAAAGGGCGTGTTTTACCTAAAAGTTGTTATGTTATTACGGTTAAATTTACAGATAAAAAAGTAGTACAAAATAATAATTACTATTTGTTATTTTTTGGTCTAAGCACATTACTTCTTTTGTTTTTAATAGTAAAGAAAAAGTCAATAAAAAAAGATAATCCTGAGACAAGTATAGATATTGGTAAATATAAATTTTATCCAAATGAAAATAAACTAAGCCTTAAAAATAAAGACATCAAATTATCTAAAAAAGAAGGTGAATTGTTAGCCATTTTTATTGCTCAAAAAAACAAAATTATTAAACGAGACGATTTAATGAAACAAGTTTGGGAAGACCAAGGTGTTTTTGTTGGTAGAAGTTTAGATACGTATATATCTAAACTTAGAAAAATTTTAAAAGAAGATGCATCTATAAAATTATCTAATATTCACGGCGTTGGTTATAAATTAGAAATTAAATAAAAGAGTAAAAAATCTTTTATTTTTGTGTGGAATTTATAAAACTAAATTATGCACTATATAAATATATTAAAAGACCTTAATTATAATGAAGATAAAGTGTCTATTTCAGTCCTTTTTGAAACCGAAACAACCAAAGAAATCCGTATTTTATTTAAAAGCGGACAAGTAATGAAAAAACACCAAACGTCATTTCCAATAACAGTTACTATGGTAGAAGGTAAGCTGGATTTTGGGGTAGATGATGTCATTCACAGTTTGGTAAAAGGGGATATTATTGCTTTAAATGGTGGCGTTCCTCATGACTTAAAAGCAAAAACCGATTGTATTGTAAGGTTGACATTGAGTAAATTAGATTCTGTTAATCGTGTTAAAAATGTTGCGAATTAACCTTACTTTTGCAGTATGGTAAAAGAAATTCAAATACGTATTAATCTTCACGAAGAAGGAAAAGCGCTTATTTTAGAACAAAAAGCAGCTTATTTTTTGGATGTTGATCGTAAAGATATCACTGCCATAAAAGTATTGCGTAAATCTATTGATGCGCGTAAAGCAGAGATAAAGTTCAATTATAAAATTGCGGTTTATATCAAAGAATCTATTCCCGAAAAATCGGCGTATAATTTTGAGTATAAAGACGTGTCTAAAGCCAAAGAAATTCATATTATTGGTTTTGGTCCAGCAGGAATGTATGCTGCTTTACGATGCATAGAATTGGGTTATAAACCAATTGTACTGGAACGTGGAAAAAATGTACAAGATAGAAGACGAGATTTAAAAGCCATAAACCAAGAGCATCACGTAGATTCTGATTCCAATTATTGTTTTGGTGAAGGCGGCGCAGGAACCTATTCCGATGGTAAATTATACACACGTTCTTTAAAACGTGGTGATGTGAGACGTATTTTTGAAAACTTAGTTTTTCACGGTGCAACCGAACAAATATTAATCGATGCACATCCACATATTGGAACCAATAAATTACCAAAAGTGGTACAGAATATTAGAGAAACTATTTTAAAACATGGCGGCGAAATTCATTTTGAATCTCGCGTGGTAGATTTTAAAATTACCAATCAAAAAATAAAAGCAATTCAGTTACAAAACGGCAAAGAAATGTCTGTCAATTCAGTGATTTTAGCAACAGGACATTCCGCTAGAGATATTTATGAATTGTTACATAAAAAAGACATTGCTTTAAAAGCAAAATCGTTTGCAATGGGCGTACGAATAGAGCATCCGCAACAATTAATTGATAATATTCAATACCATTGTTCGGGTGAACGAAGCGAATTATTACCAGCAGCAAGTTACAGTTTGGTGCAACAAGTATCTGGTAGAGGCGTGTATTCATTTTGCATGTGTCCTGGCGGATTTATAGTACCAGCCGCAACTGCAAATGGTGAAATTGTAGTCAACGGAATGTCACCATCAAAACGGAATAATTTATTTGCCAATTCGGGTATTGTTGTAGAAATAAATGCAGAGGAAGATTTAAAAAAATACGAACAATTTGGCGTTTTAAAAGGTCTGGAATTTCAAAAAGATTTAGAAAAATTAGCTTGGCAAGCTGGAGGAAAAACACAAGCTGCTCCAGCACAAAGGTTAACCGATTTTGTTGCAGGAAAATTATCGGATGATTTAAATACGACTTCCTACCAACCAGGATTAAAATCGGCTCCATTACATTCTTTATTACCCAAAATTATTGGTGGACGATTACGTAAGGGTTTTAAAGTATTCGGTCAAAAAATGCATGGTTTTTATACCGAGGAAGCCAATGTTATTGGTGTGGAATCTCGTACCTCATCACCAGTTAATATTCCACGAAAAGAAAATTTGTCACATCCACAGATTGAAGGTCTTTTTCCGTGTGGCGAAGGTGGTGGATATGCAGGTGGCATAATTTCTGCAGCTATGGATGGTGAACGATGTGCAGAAGCAGCAATTAAAAAAATATAGTATCTTTATAAAAAATATTTAAAATGAAACTACTTAAAATAAGTATCTTATTTATTCTATCTTCTATTTCTGGTTATGCACAAGAAACCTTAAAAAAACTTCCTAATTTTGTTTTAGAAGACGGAAACGGCACTAAAATACAAAGTGTAAGTTTAATACATCCCACCAAATCTACTTTACTTTTAATGTATGGAAGTTGGGGTTTTCCATGTAATAAATCAGTAACTATTTTAAATGATTTACGCCAAAGTTGGAGTACAAAATATAATGTAGATATTAAGGTTATTGCGCTAAGTAACAGGAAAAACAAAACCTTTAATTGGTTAAAAAAAAATGGTGTTATAGATAATTCTTATTATGATATTAACGAATTTTTAATAAATAAAGCAGAGGTGAATTCTTGTCCTCAAGTATTTGTTTTTAATCCCCAAAAAAAATTAATTTTTAAAAAGATAGGGTTTATTCATAAGAATGAAAGCTCTAGAATAGATATAATAATTGCTTTAATAAAACAAAAAGCAATTAAAGAAAAAGTAAATGGAACTATCGAATTAAAACATGATAACGGGCAAATTAGCTTTATTAGTAATGTAAAAGACGGGAAATTAGATGGAATAACTAAAAAATATACGGAAAAAGGTGTTCTAAAAGAAATTGGGAACTATGTTGGCGGCAATAAAGAAGGTGATTGGACATATAACTATAATGATGGTAAATTATATTCCTCCATATCGTATAAAAATGACAACCCTGAAGGGGTTTTTAAACAGTATTACAATAATGGTGAATTAAAGAGACAAGGCATCTATAAAAATGGAAAAAGAAATGGTGTTTTCAAATCCATACATGAAAATGGAGTAATACATTATGTCCTTGTATATAAAAATGGGAAAATTGAAGGTGATTATAAAAAATACTTTGATAATGGAAAGATAGAGGTTCAAACTTTTTTTAAAAATGGGGAAAGAGAAGGTGTTTCAAAAGAATATCACGAAAACGGAAAATTAAAATCTAACATTACTTTTATAAATGGAAAAAAAGAGGGCGAATACAAAAAGTTTAATGATGAAGGAAAACTTACGGTTAGTTCATATTACGTGAATGGAAAACTTGAAGGGGTTTATAAAGATTATTATGATGATGGCACTTTGTTTTTTATAAAAAATTATAGTAATAATAAAGTTGAGGGTATTGCAAAATATTATACTAATGGTAAAGTAACTCGTTTTGTGCCTTATAAAAATGGGGAAAAAGAAGGTGTTTCAAAAGAATATCACGAAAATGGGAAATTAAAATATAACATTAATTTTATAAATGGAAAAAAAGAAGGTGATTAAAAAAAATATCAAGAAAAAGGAAAATTAAAATATAAAATAAAATATATAAATGAAAAAAAAGAAGGTGTTTAAAAA
>CAZOQL010000130.1:0-4959 GCA_964582005.1 uncultured Flavobacteriaceae bacterium
GCTAATTTAATTTCTTCCGTAAATAATTCTGGAATCATAATTTTCTAATTTTTTGCATACTGTCTTCAATCAGTTATGCGGTTATACTTATATTTATTATTGTTGTGTATTCATTTTTAATCTTTTTGGACGATCCTTAGATCTTTAAAAAGTGTATTAATCAAAAAAAAGAGGCAAAAAGCCTCTTTTTTAATAAAGAAATTATTTTCTAATTCCTAATTCTTTAATTATTGCACGGTAACGTAATATATCTGTTTTGATTAAGTAATCTAATAAACTTTTACGTTTTCCTACCAACTTTACTAACGAACGTTCGGTATTATAATCTTTACGATTGTTTTTTAAATGTCCTGTTAAATGGTTAATTCGGTACGTGAATAAAGCAATTTGACCTTCGGCAGAGCCTGTGTCAGTTGCTGATTTCCCGTGCCTTGCGAAAATTTCCGCTTTTTCTTCTTTTGCTAAATACATGCTAATATTATTTAAATGATTTTTATGTATGCCTAATTTTTAGGCGTTTAAGTTTGCAAAGATACGTTGATTTATTGAATTAACAAGTAATTGTTTTTTATCGCATCATTCTCTTAAAAAGAAGAATTAAAATACCAGCTCTAAAAAGCATCCAAACGGTAAAGGCAATCCAAATGGCATAGAGTTTCAAATTAAAATAATCGCCTATTAATAAAGCTGGTAAAAAACCTAAAAAAGTAGTAATAATTAAGGTGTTTCGTAAGGTAGCTGCTTTTGCTAAACCTTTAAAAATTCCGTCATATACAAAAGCTACAGCATTAATAGGTTGCATTAAAATGACAATCCAAAAAACAGCATAAAACGCATCTAACACCTCTTTATCATCTGTAAAGAGTGTGCCAAACCAATCATAAAAAACAAAACAAAGAGTTCCTAAAATAAAAGCAATAACAATAGTATATTTTACTAAACTCTTACTCAATAAATACATTTTTTTAAAGTTTTTTTCTCCTAATAATTTTCCAGAAACGATGTTACCAACACTTGCATAACCATCCATAAAAAAAGCAAAAAACAACCATATTTGAAAAGCAATTGTTTGCGCTGCAATGTATTGATTACCATACTTTGTTGCATAAGAATTGGCTAAATACAAAGCGAAATTTAAAGCTAAAGCACGAATAAATAGATTAAAACTCAAACTTAATAATCGCTTAATTTCTTTATTAAACGGAAAAGTGAATTTTAAGGAAAAAGGTGTTTTTTTAAAAAGTAAAATTAGTGCTAAAACCGCCATAACAATTTGTGCTATAACACTTGCATAAGCAGCACCTTCTACATGCATTGGTTCTATAATATTATCTATCCCGAAAACAAAAGCAAAATCTAAAATCACATTTAAAACTGCACCAACAATACTAATTATCATAGGATAAAAAGTATTTTGCAAACCTCTAAATAAACCAAATATAGAAAACGTAAATAAGGTAAATGGCAGACCAATTGCTCTAATTTTATAATAAGAAACGGCATAATTTAACACTAAACCGTTTGCATTATATAGTTTAAAAATGGCCGTAATAAACATAATGGTAACCATATAAATTCCAATACTAAGCAATACATTAATAAGTATAATTTGTGCTGGTAATGAAGCGATTTCGTCTAATTTTTTTGCGCCTAAGTATTGGGCTACTATTGCTGATATTGCGGATCGTGTTTGTGCTAAAATCCAAAATAATGCCGATAAAAAGGATCCCGCAATTCCAACAGCCGCTAGAGCTTCTACCGAATTAAATTCTAAATTACCAACAATAGCCGTATCGGTTATAGAAAGTAAAGGTTCGGCTATACCAGCAATAATTGCTGGTATAGCGAGTCTATTTACTTCTTTAAAACTTGTTTTCTGTGACATAGATTGCTTGCGAAAATAAGATTAAATATTTTCACTATCTTTATACTGCTATGAAACTATTTCACTTTATTCCTGCTATCTTAACTTTGTGCATGGTATTAGGAATTTTATTTGGTTTTTATGTGGAACCAGATGTGATTTTGGTTTACCTGTTTTTAGGATGTAGTTTGGCTTTACTACTTGTTTCGTATTTCATTTCAAACAAATTGTATAAACAACCTTTTCATTTTAATTTTTTGACTTACGTATTGTTTTTTGTTATAGGATTGGCTTCCGTTTCTTTTCAAAATCAACAACTTAAAAAAGAACATTATTCTCACTTTATTAAACCTCAAAATCAGCTTATTTTAACGATTGAAAAAGAGTTAAAAGCAAACAATTATTACTATAAATACGAAACAACTATTTCACAGTTAAACAATAAAAAAGTAGGAGGAAAGATACTTTTAAATATTAAAAAAGACACTATAAATAAAAAGGTTAGTATAGATGATATAATATATTTAAAATCAAACTTTAAAGAGATATTTAAACCTTTAAATTTACACCAATTTAATTATCGTAATTATTTAGAAAAACAACAAATTTATCATCAAATTTCCGTGTCAAATTCTGCCATAAAATTAGTGAATCAACGAAGTTTTTCTTTAAACGGCACCTCACATCGAATTAGAGATACAATAAATAATTCCTTACAAAAATATAATTTTAAAAAAGACGAATTAGCCATTATAAATGCGCTGTTATTAGGGCAACGAAATTTTGTTTCTAAAGAATTATTACAAAGTTATGCAGGCGCAGGAGCAATGCACATTTTGGCAGTTTCAGGCTTACATATTGGTATTTTATTACTCTTGTTAAACGCTCTTTTTAAACCAATAGAACGTATTAAAAACGGGAAAACGATTAAATTATTTTTGGTAGTTTCCTTATTGTGGTTGTATGCTTTGGTGGCAGGTTTTTCACCTTCCATAATTAGAGCAGTTTCTATGTTTACGGCAATTGCCTTTGGGATGTTATCTAACAAAAAGACCAATACCTTACATAATTTATTTATTTCAATGTTTTTTTTAGTACTCGTTCATCCATTATATATTTTTAGTGTAGGTTTTCAATTAAGTTATTTGGCGGTATTTTCTATTGTTTATTTTTATCCGCTGTTTACTCGTTTTTACAATCCTACACATTGGTTTTTGAAAAAAGTGTGGCAATTACTCGCTATTTCCTTTGCTGCGCAACTAGGAATTTTACCACTAAGTCTATATTATTTTCACCAATTTCCCAGCTTATTTTTCGTTTCTAGTTTGGTTATCATACCTTTATTAGGCTTTATTTTAGGTTTCGGAATTTTTATTATCGGTTTAGCAATATTTGGTATTTTACCACAATTTTTAGCGGATTTTTATGGTTTTATCATTCAAGAAATGAATGTATTTATACGATTTATTTCTAGACAAGAAGATTTCTTATTCCAAAACATTAGCTTTTCCATATTTCTACTAATTGCTTCGTATTTTATTATTTTTTTCGGCTTTAGATATGCAGATAAAAGAAGTTTTAAGAAGTTAGTTTGGTTAATGTCTTTCGTTATTATTTTTCAAGGAGTTTTGATTTTTGAAAAAAGAGATAAACAAACAAAAGTCGAATTTGTTATTTTTAACCAGAACAGGAAATCTATTCTAGGTAATAAAAATGGAGATAAACTAACCATTTATCATAATTTAGATAGTATTGAAATAGAAAACAATAGAGCGTTAAAGGATTATAGAATTGGCATAGGAAAAACAGACATTCGTTATAAAACGATAAAAAATAGCTATACAATTAATGATAAAAAGATTTTAATTGTAGATAGTTTGGGTATATATGCAATTCCAAATTTTAAACCAGATATAATTATTTTACAGCAATCTCCCAAAATAAATTTAAAACGTTTGTGTGCCATTTTACAACCTGAAATTATCATTGCAGACGCTTCTAACTATAAAAATCATAAAAAAGCATGGCAACAAACCTGTTTACAAAATAACATCATTTTTTGGGACACTTCTAAAAAAGGAGCTTATAAATTAAAAGGGTTTACTACCAATTAACTGATGCTATAAGGATTCATACTATTTATCCGTTACTTTAAATAACTTTTTAAATGCATTATAAACGGATAGGTGTAAAACATCGCCATGGTTTTGTTTTTCGAAAAATTCAAAAAACAATTTTTGCTTGTTTTTATTTAACCTTTCTAATTTTTGATATAATTCTTTAGCAGTTCTTTCCATGACTTTACCTTCTTTACCAACGGCAATATAGATGGATTTGTTTTTTGGGTATTCTTCCAATTCATATTTTAATAAAGATTCTTTATTCCACCATAAACTAGGACTAATAATAATATAATTATCAAAAAGATATGGTTTTTCGAATAAAATTTCGGTTGCTAACAAACCGCCCAAAGACTGCCCAATTATTGTTTTGCTTGTATTTACCTTATAATTAGTATTTATAAATGGTTGCACTTCTTTTTCGATAAAACGAATAAATTGTGCCGATTCTCCTGTAGTCGGAAACTCTTTTTTATGTTTTTTAACTTTGGTAGGAAAAGTAAAATCCCGTTTTCGATCTATATTAGAAATTCCAACCACAATGGTTTCAGGAATCATATTAATCCAAGAATACGAGCCAAATTGAACCAAACCTTCTATATGTATAAAATCTTCATGTTTAGAACCATCTAATAAATAAATTACAGGATATGTTTTTATAGAATCGTTAGAGTAACCAAGCGGTAAATAAATATTTAAAGTTCTATTTTCTTGTAGTTCTTCGGAATATATTTTTACCGATTCACCTATGGAAAAAGGTTTTTTGCTAATGACTTTTTGAGCATTTAGTATGCTTATTGTTAAAGTAATAAATAGAAATGTTGTTTTATTTTTTTTCATCGTTTTGTTTTAAAATCGTTAAATATTAGTTTTAGGAATATTTTAAGAGTAAGTGTATTTATTTCACACCAAACATTAATTTTTTAATCATTGGCGATATGAAAACAGCTACTAATCCTACGAATAAGGTAATTA
>CAZOQL010000131.1:0-4902 GCA_964582005.1 uncultured Flavobacteriaceae bacterium
TGATTAAAATTCTATTTTTTGAATTAAATTTCACGTTTTTAATGGTTTACAACGTTCGATGTAAGACCAGTAAGGGGTTAAAGATACTCTTACTTTTGGTTTATAAACTATTTTCAAAGATACAAAACAAACCTTGAATTAAGCACAAAACCCTTATTGGTTTTACATTTTGTTGGGCACAGGGTTTTGTCTTTTTATACTGTAAATTTGCTTTTTGTTCCGTTAAATTATTAAATCTTTTCGTTTCATTTATATTTATTCATAGTAGTTTTATAAAACTTTATGCTGCTTTTATAAACATTTGTACTATTTTTATTAAACTTCTTGATAGTTTTATACTTCTTTGCGACACTTTTATAAAACTTTCCGATACTTTTATAAACATTCGTGACAGTTTTATACTTTATCACGATAGTTTTATAAAACTTTATGCTTATTTTATACTTTTACTTACTTATTTATATTTCTTTACTTGTAAATCTAATTTTTGATACGTTAGAATATTCTGGTGATTTAGCACCATATACACTTTTCACATATTTTTTAACATTTTGTGCAATTTCATATAAACCATTTTCTTCATTATATAAAAGTTTGTTTCTATTTATGAATTCTGTATTTAGTTCCGCTTCTGTTTTGTTTACTTCTTTAGTCGCTTTTACTAAATCATCTTGATATGTTTTTAAATTTACTAATTTTAAATCTTCAATATTTGGATTGTAGGTTTCTACAGTTTCAATTAATTGCAGTAATTTATTTAGATTTTCTGCTGTTTCCGTATATGATTGACGAGAAGTGGATTTAGTTTCTTTAGTTTCGTTTTCTTCTTCATCAAATTCATCTTCGTTTGTTTCGATAATTTTTGCTGTTTTTCTATTACCTTGAATTAATCTATTTAAAGATTTTGCTTGGTCAAATATACCATCTGTTAGATTTAATACATCTAATTGATTTATTACTCTTGTTACTTTTGATTTTAATCCTTCGTTAAGTTCTTGTCTTAAATGAATTGCGTTTTTGTTTGCATTCCTTTTATTGATAACATTATTTAAACTTGCTAAAGAGGTATCATAAAGTATTGTAACTGCTGGAATTTTCAGATTATCAATACTTGGATTGTAATCGGAATAAGTGGTGATTTGTTCGATTAATTTTTGAAGGTTTGCAACGTTTTTTGCGTGTCCTGTTTCATATTGTAATGCCATAGTTCAATTTTTTAAAGTTATGCTTACAAATGTATTAAAGTGATTTACAACAAAAAAGGGGATAAATCCCCTTTTTTATAAAATGTTACTCCATTTATCTAATTGCACTTATTTTTTATATTATAACTTTCTCCTAATTTCTAAATTTCCTACATTATTTCCGCCACTTGTAGGTATAACATCAAATATTTGATATTTCCATTCGCTACAACCACAATCATTACAGGCTCTAACTCCAATGTTTATTTCTCCTTGTGAATTAGGATTTATATCTATAAAAGAAGTATCAGTAAAATTTCTAACTTGACTGTTAGGTACTTGCCATTGAAAAGTAAGTTTGTCTTGCATATCATCAAACAAATCCATTGAGTGCACCTGAAATTTTGTCCAACGACTTGATGTGAAAGAGTAAGAGCCTATTTTTTGAATAAATAATTGATTACTATCTAAAGGAAGACCAACCATAATATTTTTTGAAAGAGTAATATTTAAATCAGGAATATTCACATCAACATGACCAAAATTTAATGTATTATTACTGTTTTTCTCAATAGTAATTGTATCATAATCTTCATAAGTAATTTGTAAATTTGGAGAGACACTCCAATTAACATCACCTATACAGGTTGGAATATCTATACTATACGTTTTTGTTTCATTGCTACAAATTATTTCATCACCATAAATATCAGTTCTTAGATATACCGAAGGTGTTGGGAATGGACCATTTATTGGGTCTGCATCTAATTCTTGAAATAGCCAATTTATACTTTCTTGGGTAAAAGAAACGTGATCCGTATTATTTTGTGGAGCATAAAAGTTGTCAAAAGGAATTTCTTTATTATTGTCGCATACTAAGTTTCTATTAATATTATTACTCCAATTAAAATTGGGGTCTATAAAACCTAAAGCACTAACTGTTGGCACAAAAGAATGTTTTTGTTTATTAATTCTACTTGCAAAACTATCTCCCCAAAAACCAGTCAAAAATAATGGTATTTCCATAAGCGCTCCTCCAGGAATATATGGTGCTGTTCCCATAATACCTGAATGTGTTTGTTCTTCTGTGTAAAATAAACCACCAGGTACAATGTCCATACTACCATTAGGGTTATTATTAGTTAAGGAATACTTCCGTGTTGGTTTAAATTGTCTCCATATATACATTACATCTGTAGAACCTCCAGTGTTCGGCATATATCTCGTATTCATTTCTGATACTTTTGCATCCCAAAAAAGCCAATTCATAAATACGTGTATTCTGAAATCTTGTTCACCTGCTATACCAATATTTCTACTTAATAACGAACCATTTGCCATTGCTACTTTTCTTAAATTCATTGGATAACCATTTGAGTTATCTAAACCATTTGTAGTTAAATTGTTTAGGTATTGTTGTCTTAATGGGTTTGAATTATTTAATTGTTGGTATTGCTCAATTAATTGTTGTTGACCAGCAACTGACCTTAATTTACCATAATAAGAAGTTTCGGCTACGGCTTGGTCTTCAATGTCTGCAAAAAATTTAATTAATGCTTGTTGACCTACTGGTATGTTTGCTCCTAAATGTGGACTATCTACACTTATCCAAAGTCTTGTATTGTGGTCAATGTTTTCTTTTTCCATATACGCTAATGCGTAACGTGATATTTGTCCGCCCATACTTGGCCCCATTATTACTAACTCCTCACTACTTCCACTATTAGTAAGCCTTGTATTTAGGTGTTGGTATAATTTTACGTGTGCCATTGCGTTACGTTCTATGTAATCTGCACCACCATCAATAGAAATACCATTTTTGGTGTGTGTTATTTGGTTTACGATAACTACATCATAGCCTTTTAATCTTAATTCAGTAACTAAGTTTAAGTCATCACCAGCATTATTTTCATAGTTCATTAACCTAATTAATGTTTTATCGTCATTATCTCCAATCCAACCAATTTTTCGCTCATCACCAGGGTCAAAACCATCAATAATTATTACAGGTTTTTGTAATGTTGTTTGGTCATTATTAGTACCATTATCATTTTTTTTTCTATAAAAAATAACGTATTCTATTTCGGCGGGTGACATTCCGTTAAAAGTTTCGTCTGCTATAATATTATCTTCTTCTGTACGTAAATTATCTGGTGGTGGTGGATTTCTAAAAACAACTTGTATAATAGCACTTGTTGCTGTTGTTGAACCATCAGTAAATGTGGCTACAAATGTTAATGTTTTTAAACCATCTGTATTATAGTTTACGTTAACATTATTCATAATAATATTGCTATTATTAATTACAGTATAATCCGTTTGTGTATCAAAATTAATAACTAATGATTGTATTTCTTTATTACCTTCTTCAAAAATGAAAGCGTTATTAAAATTAAAAGAAATTGTATTCCCTTCTACAATTTCTTTTAAAGGAGCAATAACTAAGGCTTGTTTAGTAATGAAAGGTTGTTTGGTATTTGTTATTTTTTCAAATTTATTATCTATAACTCGTAATGCACTTTTAATTTCATCATCTTTAACATAATTTAATTGGTTAAAGGAAGTGTTTATGATACCTATATCTACTTTGCTTTTTTGTGATTTAGGTGTATATGAAAGTTGCAAATCTCGAAAATAGGTGAATTTTTGTTGATTTGATGCTTTGTATAATTCGTGTAATGCTTGTTCAAAATGTCCTTTTGTGGAGACGTTAATACTATCGTTAAAAATAGGTAGTTTAGACCAAGGTGTTGTTCTTTCGTATAAAATATTAGTTGTTAGTGTTGTTTTGTCAATGTTTACAAGCATACTATCAATACGTTTCATAGCAGGTTGTTGTGCAAATGCACTTACAAATAATAAAATAAAAAGGCTTGTTGTAATTAGTTTTTTCATAATTTTGAATTTTAATAGGTTAATCAATTGTTTTGTTGGTTTTATTTATTAATGATTTGGGAGTTATGACAGTAACTCCCTTTTTTATTTTTATGGAAATTCTTTTTCATCAACAGTTCTCCAAGTAATATCAAATCTACCTTCAGTAATTTCAATAATATCATTTGGGTCGTAATAGTTGACAACAGAGCAACTAAATGTGGCAGATAATATACCATTTGCATAATCATATTTTAAAATATTTAATGTTCCTGTATCTTCTATAGAGCAATAATACTTTACTTCTTCTGTTTGTTCATCTTTCCATTTAACAAGTAAGTTGATAGTTGGTGGTGGATTTCCACTAACCCATTCTTGACAATTACTTTCTTTAATTAAATACTCACCAATTCCATTTTGAGTATTTTCAATATTTAATTGGAACATACCTGCATTACCACTTTTGTAATCGTGAACCGTTAAACTGCTTTTATAAGCAGTAGGAACATTGCCAGAAACAAAATAATCAACTGCGTGAGAAGGATAGCCAAAAGTACCATCACCATCACGAGGTAATAGTAATTTACCATCTATATAACAGCCGAAAGTGTTTGCTCCTGTTGTTGTAACTGGTGGTAAGGTTGGAGAATAACCTGTTTCATTGTTGTCGTTACTATTGCAACTTGTAAGAGTTGTAAATAGAATACTTAAAATTAAGATTGTTGTTTTCATATTTTTTTGTTTTTATTGTTTTTTTTGCAGTCAATTTTTCGTTTGTCACCTTGTGCCCAACGGTTGAATAAGTGCAGTAATGGATTTTAAAGGCACTTATTTTCAAGTTATA
>CAZOQL010000132.1:0-4725 GCA_964582005.1 uncultured Flavobacteriaceae bacterium
GCCTCAATTCAAAACGCCGTTAACCAAGGCTTTTATAGAGACATTCAGCTTTCACGCCTTGCGTGACTAGGCATTATCTTACTATTAATTCAGATTATGCAGCTAAAGCGAAATTATTTTCACCGTCTAATTGTTGAAATTGAGATTTACGAGTGCTATTTCATTACTCGACATGCTTATAATCCAGTTGACCTTGCAGTCAAAACCAGTCATCCCCATTTTTAGAATCAAGACTTGTAAAATACAAAACTCCAAACTATTTTAATATATAAACTTATTTCGTTTACCTATAAAGAACGTATGCAAATGTAAAAAAGAGAATAGAATAACGAACCTTGAAAAGTATTTATTTTCAATATTCTTTAAAAATCTTTGTTCTTCCTTATAATTACACTTAATTTTACACAAAATTCATACCAAATAAATTTATGAAGTTAGCCATTATCAAAGAGCGTAAAAATCCACCAGATAGAAGAGTTGTTTTTTCACCAGAAGCTTGTGTTTCTTTATTGAAACAATACCCTGATTTAGAAATAAAAATAGAACCTTCTAGTATTCGAGTTTTTACCGATGACCAATACAAAGAAAAAGGTTTAACTGTAACTAATGATATTAGTGATTGCGATGTCTTACTTGGCGTAAAAGAAGTGCCAATTAAAGACTTGGTTTCTAATAAGTCTTATTTTTTCTTTTCACATACGTTTAAAAAACAGCCTTACAATCGTGACTTAATGCTTGCTTTTTTAGCTAAAAATATCGAAATGTACGATCACGAAGCTATTACAAATACTAAAGAACAACGTACTGTTGCTTTTGGGAGATATGCAGGTATTGTTGGTGCTTATAACGGCTTTAGAGCTTACGGCTTAAAGTATGCGTGTTTTGAATTACCTAAAGCTGAATACCTTAAAGATCAACTAGAATTAATAGAAAATCTTAAAAATATAAAGAGCAAATTACCAAATATAAAAGTTGTTTTAACTGGTAAAGGCAAAGTTAGTGGTGGCGCTAAAGAAATGTTGGATGGTATGTTTATGAAAGAAGTTTCGCCTGAAGATTTTATTGCTAAAACTTTCAACGAATCGGTTTATACCCAGTTAGATGTGCTAGATTATAATATTCGTAAAGATAAGAAAGTAATTGATAGGTATGATTTTTACAACAATCCAAATGCATATAATTCGGATTTTATGCGTTTTGCTAAAGTAGCCGATTTTTATATTTCGGGTCATTTTTTTGGTGCTGGATCTCCTTTTATTTTTACTAGAGAAGATGCTAAATCCCCTAATTTTAATATAAAAGTAGTAGCAGATGTTAGTTGTGATATTGATGGACCAGTTGCTTGCACCATAAGACCTTCCTCTATTGTAGAGCCTATTTATGGCTATGATGCACAAACCGAAAAAGAAGTAGATTACAAGAACAAAAACGCAATTGCAGTAATGGCTGTAGATAATTTACCTTGTGAGTTGCCAAATGACGCATCGGTTGGTTTTGGAAAAATGTTTGCCAAACATGTAATTCCTGCTTTTTTTAATGAGGATAAAGATGGCGTTTTGTTACGTGCCAGAATGACTAAAGATGGCCAATTAACGGAGCGTTTTACTTATTTAAAGGATTATGTTGCTGGGAAGGAATAAATAATATTATTCAAAGTACAAAAAAGCATCTTCAAAATGTTCTAGTTCGGTTTTGTATTTATTATGTATTATAGCAATAACATCAAAACGAACCTCAACATCTAAGTCGTTAGACTCCACATATTGATTCATTGCTTTTACGAGGAGTTTTATTTTGGCTGGAGTTACAAAATCTTGCGGATCACCAAACTCATTGGTAGAACGCGTTTTTACTTCAACACAAACTAGCGTTGTTTCTTTTTGAACGATAATATCAATTTCTGCTTTTTGAAAAATCCAATTACATTCTTTAATTTGATAACCATTTTTGATTAAAAAATCCAATGCCATTTTTTCACCAAGCTTACCAAGTTCATTATGTTGTGCCATATAGAATGTTATACGAATCTCTTTATTTTGTAGAAATAGTGTTTGGCAGTTCATTTTCGTCACCTTCTTCAAATGGAAAATACTTTTTTAATTCTTTCCCAATAGCTAAGATTCCTTTAACTAAACCACTAGAAAAGTGTGTAGTTTTAAATTCTTTTATAACGCCATTTTTTGTTTGTTCCCAAAAATTAGATGGCACTTTATGGTCGATATTTTTATCTCCAATTATAGCAAATTTTTTATCTGCTACAGCTAAATAAAATAGAACACCATTTTGATTTTTAGTTTCGTCCATTTTTAAATAATGGAATACTTCTGTTGCACGAGTAATGGTGTCTTTTTTGGTGAAATTTTCAATATGAACACGAATTTCGCCCGAAGTATGCAACTCGGCAGTTCTAATTGCTTTTACAATTTGTTGCTCTTGAGTTTGGGTTAAAAAATCTTCTACTTTAGACATAATTTATTTGATTATTGAATTAAAAATTATTCGTAAAAAAAGCCCATTTAATAGTTAGTAAACAGGCTTTGTTTTTTACATAAAAGTAATCTAAAATTCTACTTTTGGTGCTTTTTTACTAGCTTCATCAGCTTTAAAATAGACCATTTCAGTTAGTTTAAACCATTTTGCAAAAATAAAATTTGGAAACTGTTTTAATAATTTGTTATATGGCTTTACGATACCATTAAAACGATTACGCTCGGTATTAATTCTATTTTCAGTTCCTTCTAATTGACTTTGCAATTCTAAAAAACCTTGGTTTGCTTTTAAATCAGGATAACGTTCTACAACTACCATTAATTTACTTAAAGCTCCAGCCAATCCACTTTGTGCTTTTTGAAATGCAGCCATTTTTTCAGGAGTTAAATCACCTGCATTGATGGTTGTTTTTGTAGCTTCGGCTCTTGCTTTAATTACACCTTCTAAAGTTTCTTTTTCGTGTGCAGCATAGCCTTTTACTGTGTTAACAATGTTTGGAATTAAATCTGCTCTTCGTTGGTACGAACTCTCTACATTTGCCCATTGACTTATTGCATCTTCTTTTTTAGTAATTGCCTTGTTGTAAAATCCTGTTCCTTTACTATACGCCCAAAAAGCAATTGCTGCAATTAGTAGTAAAGGTAATATCCATTTTTTCATAATATTTGTATTTTAGTTAGTTATAATTGATTTTTAAAATTGATTAGTTCTGCTTTTATACCTTCTAAGCGAGTTATAATAGCATGATTGTCTTTTATTTGGTCTGGCTTTTCTTTTAATTTCTTTTTAGCTCCATCTAGGGTGAATCCTTTTTCTTTAACTAGATGAAAGATCAGCTGAAAATTTTTAATATCATCAGGTCTAAACAAGCGATTTCCTTTTTTGTTTTTTTTAGGTTTTATAATATCAAATTCTTTTTCCCAAAAACGAATTAAAGAAGTGTTTACGCCAAATGCTTTGGCTACTTCGCCAATACGGTAATATTGTTTATTTCCTAAATCTATATGCATTTTATTACTATTTCTTTTTAATGTGCTATTATTTCTATTAAAAGTACTTTCAAAGTATCTAAATTAAACCTCTTTTCCAGCGATAAAGTTAGTCTTTTTATCTATTTCTAGCTTTAGTATTAGTATAAAATATTATTTTGGTTAATTATAAATGAATTTTAATCAAACGATTGTCCTTCTTGCATGGAAGCCTCTTGCATTGCCGAAAATTCTTCGGGAGTTAAATTACCATAATAATAATTCATTGGGTTTACAGCTTTGCCTTTATAGCGAACCTCATAATGTAAATGTGCTGCTACAGATCTACCAGTATTACCAACCAAGCCAATTATTTCACCTCGTTTTACTTTTTTACCTTTTTTTGTTTTAATTTTATACATATGTGCATATCGTGTTGTATAACCATAACCATGATCTATATAAACAACATTGCCATAGGTGGCACTTCTTTTCGCTTTAATAATTGTTCCGTTACCAGATGCGTAAATTGGCGTACCCCTTTTTGCCGAAAAATCCATGCCTTCGTGCATTTTACGGTATTTTAATGTAGGGTGCATACGCATACCAAAACCAGATGCCATTCTTGTTAATTTACCCTTTTCGACAGGCATAATAGCTGGTATAGAAGCTAACATCTTCTCTTTATCTTTTGCTAGTTTTACAATTTCATCTAACGATTTAGATTGAATTACCAGTTGTTTAGATAAAATATCTATTTTTTTACTTGCCTCTATAATCATTTCGGAATTATTAAATCCTTCTAAAGATTTATACCTGTTAACACCACCAAAACCTGCTTTTCTTTGTTCATTGGGTATTGGATTAACTTCAAAATACAAACGATAAATATTATTATCTCGTTCGCTAATCTCCATTAAAACGTCTTCTACCTGTTTCATTTTTTTATCCAATAAACTATAATGTAATTGTAAGTTTTCTAGTTCTCTTTTTTGCTCTTTTTCTTTTGGAGATTCAAAAACCTGAGCAAGAAGTAACCATCCAATAAAGCCAAATAATGCTATACTTGTTAAGTATAACAAGCTTCGTTTTAACTTGTCAACTCGTTTTACTTTAACTTTTTTATAAGATAAAGTACTGGAGTCATAATGATATTTTTCTTTAGCCATACTAATAAAATGTTTACTTTTTTATTTATTCCTTAAATTAAAATACTTAAATTCAAGTAGTAAATGCAACTTTTCGAGGATTAGAAATTAGAATTATT
>CAZOQL010000133.1:0-4571 GCA_964582005.1 uncultured Flavobacteriaceae bacterium
TTTTCATTTTACAAAGAAACAACTTAAATTACTTATAAATCTGGTTATATTTATCAGTCTTTTTTTTAACTTTGTAAAAAACAAACTAATTCACACTCCAATTACATATCTAAAAGGCGTTGGTCCAAATAGAGCTGAAGTCTTAAAAAAAGAATTAGGTATAAAAACCTATGCCGATTTAGCAAATTTTTTTCCAAATAGATATATTGATAGAACGAAATTTTTTAAAACCAACCAATTAAATACCAATAATAGTGAAGTTCAAATTATTGGAAAAATAACCAATATAAAAGAAATTTCTCAAAAAAGAGGTACTAGATTAGTTGCCAATTTTACCGATGAATTTGGAAGTATTGAACTCGTTTGGTTTCAAGGTTCAAAATGGATTAAAGATAGTTTAAAATCAAATACCGTCTATGTATGCTTTGGTAAAGCTACTGTTTTTAATGGCAAATTTACCATTACACATCCCGAATTAGAATTACTTAGTGATTATAAAAAAAGCTTACGAACGGCAATGCAACCCGTTTATTCATCAACAGAATTACTAGGCAAAAAAAACATTACCAATAGAGTAATGAGTAAAATGGTTCAAAGTCTTTTTTCTGAAATTAAAGGGAGATTTATGGAAACCTTATCCGATAAAATAATTAAACAAAATAATTTAATATCTAAAAATGAGGCGATGTTTAACATTCATTTTCCTAATAGTAGTGAACTTTTGAGTAAAGCTCAATTTAGATTAAAGTTTGAAGAATTCTTTTACATTCAGTTACAACTTATACGGAAGAACATGATGCATAAAACTAAAATTAAAAGCTTTGTGTTTGATAAAATTGGCACACATTTTAATGATTTCTATAAAAATAAGTTGCCTTTTGAACTTACCAATGCGCAAAAACGAGTTCTTAAAGAAATTCGTAAAGATTTAAGTACTGGCGCACATATGAACAGACTATTACAAGGTGATGTTGGTTCTGGAAAAACCATTGTCGCGTTATTAAGTATATTAATTGCTTTAGATAATAATTTTCAAACCGCATTAATTGCGCCTACTTCTATTTTAGCTTCGCAACATTACAATTCTTTTTCTGAATTATTAAAACACACCAATATTAAGGTAGCATTATTACAAGGAGCAACCAAGACTAAAGCAAGACGAATTATACATGAAAGTCTCGAAAATGGTGAATTACATATATTAATAGGTACACACGCAATTTTAGAAGATAAAGTAGTATTTCAAAATTTAGGCTTGGCAATTATTGATGAACAACACCGCTTTGGTGTAGCGCAACGTTCAAAAATGTGGTTAAAAAACAAACTGCCACCACATATTTTAGTAATGACTGCTACGCCAATACCAAGAACTTTGGCAATGAGTGTTTATGGCGATTTAGATATTTCGGTAATTGATGAATTGCCTCCTGGTAGAAAAGAAATTAAAACAGTGCATCGATTTGATAAAAACAGATTAGCGGTTTTTCGGTTTTTAAAAGATGAAATTAAAAAAGGGCGACAAATATATATTGTATATCCATTAATTCAAGAATCCGAAGCGATGGATTATAAAGATTTAATGGACGGTTACGAAAGTATTTCTCGTGATTTTCCGATACCTGATTATCAAATAAGTATTGTTCACGGAAAAATGAAACCCGAAGCCAAGACGTTTGAAATGAATCGTTTTATTAAAGGAGAAACACATATTATGGTTGCTACAACCGTTATTGAAGTTGGTGTAAATATTCCCAACGCTAGTGTAATGGTAATTGAATCAGCCGAACGTTTTGGCTTGTCGCAATTACACCAATTACGTGGTCGCGTTGGTCGTGGTGGCGAACAAAGTTTCTGTATTTTAATGAGTAGTTTTAAATTAAGTGTCGATGCTAAATTGCGTTTAAAAACAATGGTAAACACTAATGATGGTTTTCAAATTGCCGAAGTAGATTTAAAACTACGTGGACCAGGAAACTTAATGGGAACGCAACAAAGTGGTGTTTTAAACCTTAAAATTGCAGATATTATACAAGATAGTCATATTCTAAAATTAGCTAGAGAAATTGCTTTTACTGTTTTAAATGAAGATTCTAATTTAATAAAATTAGAAAACAAATCTATTAATTTGACCTTTAGAGAAATTGCTAAAAACTCTAATTTGTGGAGTAATATTAGTTAATAAAAATTATTTTACTTTTACACTTTGTAACTCTAAATTTGTTATCCAATTATGAAACTTACATTTATTCTATTGTTTATTAGTACTGTTTTCTTGTCCTGTTCAAAACCTAGTGAGCTACAAGAGAGTTTTTCCTGCAAAGTAACCAACCTTACTAATACCAAGAAAACAACAGATTTTAAAAATAAATTTACATTATCTGTGCCTAAACATTGGAAAAAAAGCCTGTATTACGATACCGTGCAAACACAAATACAAGTTGCCGATACATTAAAACAATTAACCGAAACGTATCTTTTAATAGCTTCATTAAATAGTGGTGAATTAAAAATAGATGCTACTTTTAAAAATAAAGTTTTAGAAAATTTGGAAAAAGAACAATATGAAAATGCCAAATTTAAATTTATTCAATTTAAAAATAAGCCAAGTATTTGGTTTTTAGCAAAAGGTAAAAAACTAGATAAAACGTATCATTTTTTACAATTATTTATAAAAAATAGTACAACTGATTATTACGAAATAACTGCGCAATTTTATGGAGATGATTTAATAGATAAGCGTATCTGTGAATCCATTACAGTTATGGAAGGAATGGAATTTTTAAATTAATATTCTATATTTATTTGTACAGTCTATCTCAAAAATAGTACCTTTGAAATTCAATTAAAACAAACAGAATGCAAGCAATAATAGATCGTTTTCTTACTTATATTAAAATAGACACACAATCGGATCCTAATAACGAAGAAGCTTTTCCTAGCACCGAAAAACAGTGGGATTTAGGTCACCTTTTAGTTAAGGATTTAAAAGAAATTGGCATGCAAGATGTAACCATAGATAAACATTGTTACGTTATGGCAACATTGCCTAGCAATGTTAGTCACAAAGTGCCAACCATAGGTTTTATTTCGCATATTGATACTAGCCCAGATTATACAGGAACCAATGTGAAGCCACAAATTCATCCTAATTACGATGGAAAAGATATTGTTTTAAACAAAAAAGAAAACATCGTACTTTCGCCAGATTATTTTGAAGATTTATTACTCTATAAAGGGCAAACCATTATTACGACTGACGGAACAACGCTACTTGGCGCCGATGACAAAGCAGGAATTACCGAAATTATTTGTGCTATGAAGCATCTAATTGACAATCCACAAATTAAACACGGTAAAATTCGTGTTGGTTTTACACCTGATGAAGAAGTCGGTAAAGGAGCACATAAATTTGATGTAGAAAAGTTTGGTGCCGAATGGGCTTATACTATGGATGGCAGTCAAGTAGGCGAATTAGAATATGAAAATTTTAATGCCGCAGGCGCAAAAATTACCGTAAATGGTAGAATTGTACATCCTGGTTATGCCAAAGGAAAACTAGTAAACGCTATGAGTATTGCCTCCGAATTTATTATGGCAATGCCACAAAATGAAACGCCTGAAACAACAACAGGTTACGAAGGGTTTTATCACTTACATAGTTTAAATGGTCTGGTTGAAAAAACAGAATTTGGTTATATTATTAGAGATCACGATCGTAAAAAATTTGAAGCACGTAAAGTCTTTTTTAAAGAATTAGTGGACAAATTCAATACTAAATATGGCAAAAACACTATAGAAGTTAAAATAAAAGACCAATATTTTAATATGCGTGAAAAAGTAGAACCCGTAATGCATATTGTAGATATTGCTGAAGATGCAATGAAACAATTAGGTATAAAACCATTAATTAAAGCGATACGTGGCGGAACAGATGGTTCACAATTATCATATATGGGTTTACCTTGTCCTAATATTTTTGCTGGCGGACATAATTTTCATGGAAGATATGAGTATGTTGCTGCGGAATCTTTAGTTTTAGCAACAAAAACTATTGTGAAGATAGCGGAATTAACTGCTGAAAAATACAAAAAATAGCAAAAAAATTATTGTTGCTTACTAAAATTTTCGAAATCCGTTTTGACTTTATCCACTAAATAGGAATTAAATATTTTTTTACGGTATTTTTTAACTTCTTGAATTCCAATAATGGAATTGGTGATAAAAAGTGAATCTGCTTTTTGAATTTCAAATGGAGAAATACTAGTTTCCTCTACTATAAATTCACCATTTTGTTTCAACATTTGTAATACTTTTTTACGAATTACACCTTTAATACAACCATCTGTAATTGCTGGAGTTAGAATTTTATTTCCTTTTATTAAAAATACATTTCCGTTAAGTACTTCTACTACATTTTTATTTTCATTGATTAAAATACAATTGTCTAAGCTGTTTTCTGATGCAAAAATACTTGCCACAACATTTAAAACTCTATTATTTGTCTTTAACGTTGATAATAAACCAGAATAAGAATAATACTCTTTAAAAATATCTATTTCGTAATTTTCTTT
>CAZOQL010000134.1:0-4527 GCA_964582005.1 uncultured Flavobacteriaceae bacterium
GTCACGATGTTTGCGTATATTATTGTGAAAACAGTTATTGTGATGACCTATACGAAGTAGCTAAAAATAATCACTCTTTTTGACCGAAATACAAAATATAAATTAAAATAAAGGGTTTTATGTCATTTCTAAAATGTAAATATAATATTTAAAAAGTAGCTAATCGTATAAATTAAACCTTGTATTTTTATTAAAATATTTCTTCCTACTTCAGCTAAGTCTAAAAGCCTTACTTTTGCCGTACGAAAACTAAAAAATGAACACAAAAAAAACGATAGAATTAATGGCTCCAGCTGGTAGTTTTGATGCCATGCAAGCAGCATTAGACAATGGTGCTGATTCGATATATTTTGGTGTAGAGCAATTAAATATGCGTGCTAGAGCTTCTATAAATTTCACGTTAGAAGATTTGCCCGAAATAGCAAAACGTTGTTCGGATAAAGGTGTAAGAAGTTATCTTACCTTAAATACCATTATTTACGATCACGATTTATCTATTGTCAAAACGCTGATTAAACAAGCAAAAGCAGCCAATATTACGGCAGTTATCGCTATGGATCAGGCAGTTATTCAAGTAGCTCGTGAAGAAGGAATGGAAGTGCATATTTCTACACAAATTAATATTACCAATGTAGAAACTTTAAAATTTTATGCCATGTTTGCCGATACGGTTGTACTTAGTAGAGAGTTGAGTTTACGACAAGTAAAACATATTACCGAACAAGTTGAAAAACAACAAATAAAAGGACCAAGTGGCCGTTTGGTAGAAGTAGAAATATTTGGACATGGCGCACTTTGTATGGCAGTTTCTGGCAAGTGTTATTTGAGTTTGCATTCACATAATTCATCGGCTAATAGAGGCGCTTGCAAGCAAAATTGCCGTAAAAAATATACGGTAATTGACCAAGAAACTGGTTTTGAAATGGAGTTGGATAACGAGTATATTATGTCGCCTAAAGATTTATGTACTATTGATATTTTAGATCAAGTTATAGATGCAGGTATTAAAGTTTTAAAAATTGAAGGTAGAGGCAGAGCGCCAGAATATGTTGCACAAGTGGTTAAATCGTATCGTAATGCTATTGATAGTATAGAAAATGGCTCTTTTGATAAAGAAAAAGTCATTACTTGGATGCAAGAATTAGGCAAAGTGTATAACCGAGGATTTTGGAATGGCTATTATTTAGGACAAAAATTAGGAGAATGGAGTAGTGAATCTGGTTCTCATGCAACACAAAAGAAAGTGTTTTTAGGTAAAGGCGTACATTTTTACCCTAAAGCAATGGTTGGTGAATTTAGAATGGATGCTTATGATATGAAAATAGGAGATACCATTTTAATAACTGGTCCAACAACAGGAGCAAAGGAGTTTGAATTAAAAACCATGTTGGTAAACGATCAAGAAAAAGAAATAGCTACCAAAGGCGATAGTGTTACCATAAAATTAGATTTTAGAATTCGCGAATCGGACAAATTGTATAAAATTGTTAAAACAGAATTTGCCGTAGAAAACGAAGTAGTTAAATAGTGTAGAATGATTGTTATTACTTTACAAAGAAAAAAATGTATTGGTTGTAATTATTGCGTAGAGTTTGCGCCTGAACAATACCGTATTTCTAAAAAAGATGGAAAATCAGTATTATTACAATCGGTTGATAAAAAGGGATTTCATACGTTAAAATCACTAGACGAAAATATTTATGAAGCTAATATTCGTGCAAAAGACGCTTGTCCTGTAAACATAATTTCGGTAAAACAAGTGTAATTATAATGTAGCGTATACCTGTTATTTACCATGCTTAGAAAATAAAAAATGAAATATATATATAACCTATTAAAAGAATACTTAAAAGAGCATTTTAACCTCAAATTATATAGTTTTACACTCATTTTAGTTGCCTTACTATTGTATTTTAATTTTAAATATGATATAGAAGATTCGTATATAGATTCTTTTTATAAAACACCAATGCATGCGTTTTTGTTTTTCCTATACCAAGGAATTCCATATTATATCGTGCTGGTTTTTGTACATTTTTTTACCGATAATAAACTTTTTTTTAAAAACAAACGATTTTGGATTATCAGTTTATTGGGATTTGTAATTTTGGCATTAGATAGAGGCTTTTACCATCAAGTCTATTTAGCAAAATGGCTTACAGATCATCGTTCTTACAGGTATGTTTCAAAGTTGTTTAATAGTTTTATTGCTCTCTTTGTAGTTATTTTGCCATTGTATGTAATTTACAAAACACTACTCAAAAAAGAATTGAACCACTTTTATGGTATTCAGATAAAAAATTTAAACTTAAAGCCATATTGGGTGTTATTATTACTAATGGTTCCATTACTAATAATTGCCTCATATCAACCTGATTTTTTAAGAGAATACCCACATTATAAAAGAGCTGGCGGAAGTTTGATAATTAAATATTTTGGATTTTCTAAATATGCTGTTGTTGGGTTTTATGAATTATCCTATGCTTTTGGATTCTTTATTGTTGAAATAATATTTAGAGGTTATTTCATCTTTGCCTTAGTGAAATATTTAGGCAAAGATGTAGTTTTACCAATGGCAGTAACGTATTGTGTTTTGCATTTTGGTAAACCATTAGGAGAAGCTATAAGTTCCTTTTTTGGTGGTTATTTATTAGGTGTTATTGCTTTAAAAACCAATAATATTTATGGCGGAATCATGATACATATTGGTATTGCCTTACTAATGGAGTTGTTTGCATTTTTACAATTAATGTAAGAGGTTTTACTCGTGTATCCAATAAGTCAAACTCGCAAAAACAGCTATGGAAATTACAATGGCTACACCTATTTTCCAAGTATTTTTATAGTAAAAATCACGATGTTTTTTATCTTTACCATAACTCCAAATCATTGCAATTACAAAAGCAATTACAAAAAATAAAGCAAAATACATTTGACCACTAGTAAACTTCATAAGTTGTATATTTACGGCAAATATAACGTAAATGAGTAAAAATGCAATTATTTTTGGAGCAACTTCGGGTATTGGAAAAGAAATAGCTAAAATTTTAGTGGCTAATAATTATTTGGTTTTACTTACAGGCAGAAGATTAGATAAATTAGAAGAATTAAAAGCTTTAAATACAGATAAATATTTTATAAAACAACATGATATTATAGATATAGAATCTTCCGATATATTGTTTAAAGAATTAGAAAATACCTTTGATAAAGTGGATTTAATTATATTAAGTTCAGGAGTTGGAGCAGCCAATTATAAACTAAAATGGGATGTAGATTTGCCAACTTTAGAAACTAATGTAATGGGAATAACGCGACTTATGCAATTAAGTTACACCTATTTTAATAAACAAGGTTATGGGCATTTAGTTGGTATAACATCTATTGCTTCTATAAGAGGAAATAGACACGTGCCTGCTTATTTTGCTTCAAAGGCATTTCAAAGTAGCTACTTAGAATCTCTTTGGATGAAAGCGCAGCGAAGTAAAAAAAACATAACCATTACCAATATTTTACCAGGTTATGTAGATACGGTTATGGCAACTGGTAATACTTTTTGGAAAGCTTCTTTAGAAAAAGCAAGTAAACAAATTTATACTGCTATAAAACGGAAAAAGAAAAAAGCATACATTACAAAAAGATGGCACTTGGTAGCTGTTTTCTTAAAAATTGCACCAACAAGTTTGGTAAATAAATTCTTTTAAACAACAACTAAATAATAAAAAAATGAAATTACTAGGAGTAGGATCCAGAATAAAACACAACGAATTAGGTTTAGGCGTAATAACCAACCTTACTTCTCAACATTATTGGGTTACTTTTTTTGATAAAGGATTAGAAACAATTGCTATTGATGCAGACTTTGAGGTGATAGAAGCTTTAGATAATGAAGATATAGATACGGTAAGTTTGTATGAAGTAGAAAAATCTTTAAAAGGCATACTACAAAAATGGAGTGACATCACGCCAGTTAGAGGATTAGCAGAAAAGTGGAAAGGTGGCAAATTAATACTAGAACCAACTTCCAATTTACAATCTAAAGAAATTCCAATTGACACTTTTTTTCATAAAATAGTTATGGTAAGAGATCGAATTCGTGTTATGGAACAAAAAATCAATTCAAATAAAAATTTAGACGATCAAGAAAAAATAGACTTACAACAATATATAACTCGAATTTATGGTAGTTTAACTACATTTAATGTACTTTTTCAAGATAAGTTAGACCATTTTGTAGGCGATAAGAAATAAGTAATCATGGCAAAACAGCAAATAAAATATTATTGTCAAAATTGCGGTGCGCAACATGCCAAATTATTAGGTAGATGTACTACTTGTAATGAATGGGGAACTGTAGTTGAAGAAATTATTCAAAAAGAAACAAAACGAAGTTGGCATACCAAAAATAAAGTAAAAAAAGTTGCAAAAGCGATTAAAATTGGAGCAATTGCAGTCGAACAAGACAATAGGTACAAAACAAATAATAAGGAATTAGATAATGTGCTTGGTGGCGGCATTGTAAAAGGA
>CAZOQL010000135.1:0-4498 GCA_964582005.1 uncultured Flavobacteriaceae bacterium
TAATTTTTTTTTTTTATTTTTATTTTTTTTTTTTAAAAAAAATTTTTAAATTTAAACATTTTTTTTTTTTTTTTTTTCCAATTTTTTTAAAAAAAAAAAAAAAAAAAAAAAATGAAATTCAACATAAAAGCATTCGATAAAGATTCAAACGCTAGAGCTGGAACAATGACCACAGCGCACGGCGAAATTGAAACTCCTATTTTTATGCCAGTTGGAACTGCAGGAACCGTAAAAGGAGTGCATCAACACGAACTGAAAGAAGATATCAATGCTCCTATTATTTTAGGAAACACTTATCATCTATATTTAAGACCAGGCACCGAAATTTTAGAAAAAGCTGGCGGATTACATAAATTTATTAATTGGGATAGACCAATACTAACCGATTCTGGTGGCTATCAAGTTTACTCTTTGTCTTCGACCAATAAAATTAAAGAAGAAGGTGTGAAATTCAAATCACATATTGATGGTTCGCATCATTTCTTCTCTCCAGAATATTCTATGGATATTCAACGAAGTATTGGTGCCGATATTTTTATGGCTTTTGACGAATGCACACCATATCCTTGTGATTATCACTATGCAAAAAGATCTATGCATATGACACATCGTTGGTTAGAACGCTGCCTAACTCATATTGACAAAACGCCTGTAAAATATGGCTTTGAACAAACCTTTATGCCAATAGTACAAGGTAGCACGTATACCGATTTACGAAAACAATCTGCCGAATATATAGCTGGTGTTAATGCTGCGGCAAATGCAATTGGTGGTTTATCGGTTGGTGAACCTGCCGAAGAAATGTATGCTATGACCGATACGGTTTGTGCCATTCTTCCAAAAGATAAACCTCGTTATTTAATGGGCGTTGGAACACCAATAAACATCTTAGAAAACATCGCTTTAGGTGTAGATATGTTTGATTGTGTAATGCCAACAAGAAATGCTCGTAATGGTATGTTATTCACATCCAAAGGAAGTATTAATATTAAAAATTTGAAATGGGCTGATGATTTTTCGCCTATTGATGATATGGCAATCACTTATGTTGATACCGTGTATTCCAAAGCGTATTTACGTCATTTATTTAAAGCGAATGAATATTTAGGGAAACAAATTGCTTCAATTCACAACTTAGGTTTTTATCTTTGGCTAACTAGAGAAGCAAGAAAGCACATTATAGAAGGTGATTTTACAAGTTGGAAAAACAAAATGGTAAAACAGATGAATAACAGACTATAAAAGTAATAAATGATGACTCTTAGTAAAATTACTGATTTGTAAAACTATTTAATTAAATTCTACAACAAAACGAATACTACTAAACTTGAAGATTCTAGATAAATACATCTTAGCCAAATATTTCAAAACCTTTATCTTCACGATATTGCTGTTATTACCTATTGCTATTGCTATTGATATCTCCGAAAAAATTCATAAGTTTATAAAACACGAAGACTTAACTATTTGGGAGATAGCCAGAGATCATTACTTTACATTTAGTATTTATTATACCAATACATTTATGCCTTTGGCTTTATTTATTGCTGTAATTTTATTTACTTCTAAAATGGCTGGAGATTCTGAGGTTATTGCAATGAATAGTGGTGGCGTTTCTTTTCCACGCTTTATTAGACCTTATTTTATTGGCGCTACAACCATTTTTTTAGTTGCCTTTATTGCCAATCATTTTTTAGTACCTGAATCTAATAAAGTTGCTGGTAAATTTAAACGAGATTACTTAACTCATGTTAGCCGAATTAAAAATCAAGTAAACAATGTTAACTTACAACTAAATGAAGATGGCGATATAATTTTTTTAAAACGATTCAATTTTAAAAATAATAGTGGCTCCTATTTTTCTTACGAACATTTTGATGGCATAAAACTTAAATACAAGCTAACCAGTAAACGTATAAAGTATAATGAAAAAGACAGTACTTTTACCTTATCTGATTACAAAAAAAGGTACATTCTTAAAAATAGAGATTCCATTATTAAGGATAAAAAATTAGATACTGTTTTTGATTTTATGCCAAGAGATCTATTAATTATCGACTATCTTGCTAAAGAAATCAATTCCATAGATTTATACAACCATATTGTAAAATCTAAAAAAAGAGGTCTTAAAAATCTAAATAGTTATAAAGTGGAATTGTACAAACGTACAAGTATGCCTATTTCGGTATTTGCATTAACCATTATTGCAGTTGCCCTTACATTCAAAAAAAGACGTGGTGGTATTGGTGTTAATTTAGCCATTGGTGTAGCATTAATGTTTATTTATGTTTTTTTTATGAAAATATTTGAAGTATTAGGTGCATCAGCAACAGCAAACCCATTACTTATGGTATGGATACCAAATATTATTTTTGGTATATTAGCCATATATCTATATTTTCATGCTAAAAAATAATTTTAAACATTATATACACCTTCATTTTATTGTTTTTATATGGGGATTTACAGCAGTTTTAGGTAAATTAATATCTATTGAAGCAATACCATTAGTTTGGTTTAGATTAGCTATTGCTTCGGTTATTTTATTCTTTTTTCTACTATTCAAAAAAACAAGCTTAAAACTTACGCCAAAATCATTCTTACAATTTTTACTTGGAGGAATAATAATTGGATTACATTGGGTTACCTTCTTTTACGCCATAAAAATATCGAATGTATCTATTACTTTAGCCGCAATATCTACTGGTGCATTTTTCACCTCTGTACTAGATCCTTTAATTATAAAAAAGAAAGTTAAATTTTATGAAATCATCCTATCCTTACTAACAGTAATAGGCATAATTATAATTTTTAATGTAGAAACCAAATATGCAACTGGAATAATAGTAGCTCTGATTTCTGCTTTTTTATCCGCTTTATTTACCATAGTAAATGCTGGATTTGTTAAAAAATATTCGGCTACATTAATTTCATTTTACGAATTATTATTCGCTACTTTTTTTATAAGTATTATCCTTCTCAGCCAAAAAGGTTTTACAAATGATTTCTTTATTTTAACAAACCAAGATTGGATTTACATAATTATTTTAGGAAGCGTTTGCACAGCATATGCACTTACCGCATCGGCAGAATTACTAAAAAAAATAAGCGCATTTACAATGATGCTTACTGTAAATTTAGAACCTGTGTATGGAATAATTTTAGCACTAATTATATTTACCGATAGTGAAAAAATGGAATCTCAATTTTATTATGGAGCAATATTAATATTCTCCACCGTAATTCTTAATGGATTTATTAAATCTAAATTAGAAAAAATTAATAAATAATACTTATATTTGAGGTTGTAAATTGACAATTATGTGTAATTTCGTTTTAAATTATTTTAAGATAAAGCAACTAACAAAATATGAAATATTTAGACTTTGAAAAACCAATTCAAGATTTAGAAATACAACTTAAAAAGTGTGTTGAACTTGGTAACGATAGTGATATTGATGTTACTAAAACTTGTGCACAAATAGAAAAAAAATTACACGATGCCAAAACGGATATCTATAAAAATTTAACTCCTTGGCAAAGAGTTCAATTATCTCGTCACCCAAACAGACCATATACATTAGACTATATAAACGCTATTACCAAAGGAACTTTTATGGAATTTCACGGTGATAGAAACGTAAAAGACGACAAAGCAATGATTGGCGGTTTAGGGAAAATTGGTGATCAAAGTTTTATGTTTATAGGGCAACAAAAAGGCTATAATACCAAAACTCGTCAATTTCGTAATTTTGGAATGCCAAATCCAGAAGGTTATCGTAAAGCCTTACGATTAATGAAAATGGCAGAGAAATTTAACATTCCTGTGGTTACTTTATTAGATACTCCAGGCGCATATCCTGGCTTAGAAGCCGAAGAACGAGGGCAAGGTGAAGCGATAGCTCGTAATATTTTTGAAATGACTAAATTACAAGTGCCAATCATCACAATTATTATTGGCGAAGGAGCTTCTGGTGGCGCATTGGGCATTGGTGTTGGCGATAAAGTTTTAATGATGGAAAATACTTGGTATACGGTAATATCACCAGAATCTTGCTCTTCCATTTTATGGCGTAGTTGGGAATTTAAAGAAATTGCTGCAGAAGCTTTAAAATTAACAGCAATCGACCTTAAAAAAATGAAATTAATTGACGAAATAATAAAAGAACCTTTTGGAGGAGCACATGCCAATCGAGAAGAAGCATTTATTATTGTCGAAAAAGCTATTGTAAAACACTACAAAACTTTAAGCAAACTAACCAAAGAAAAATTAGTAGAAAATAGAATGGATAAATACGCAAAAATGGGCGTTTATAAAGGGTGATTATAACTTAAATCTATTTATTATGACTGAAAAAGATAAGAAATTTGTTTCCAATTGGGAAAAAACCTTAAAATTTGGCCGATTAAAATATGTCATTTTCCAAAGTATATTCTTTGGTATCGTTGCTTATATTGTATCTAGTTTAATTTTATTTGTGTTTTTTTCTGATAAAAA
>CAZOQL010000136.1:0-4441 GCA_964582005.1 uncultured Flavobacteriaceae bacterium
TTTCAGGTTTTAACACTTCACCTCTTGAGTTTTTTAAAATCACTTCCGGAGAAGATAATCCTATAGATATTCTATTGAATTTTTTAACTGAATATGTATTATTTCTTTTTGCCATAATTTATAATGTACAATTAAATAATTAATTTTTATTAGCGTTAATATCTAAACCATTTGCATCTTCTAAACGTACATCTAATGCTAAACCTTTCAATTCATGCATTAATACGTTAAAGGATTCTGGTAAACCTGGTTCAGGCATTGCTTCTCCTTTTACGATTGATTCGTACGTTTTAGCTCTACCTAAAACATCATCCGATTTAACGGTTAATATTTCTCTTAAAGTAGCTGATGCTCCATAAGCTTCTAATGCCCATACTTCCATCTCTCCAAAACGTTGCCCACCAAATTGTGCTTTACCACCAAGAGGTTGTTGTGTGATTAATGAATATGGTCCAATAGAACGTGCATGCATTTTATCTTCAATCATATGCCCAAGCTTAATCATGTAAATAACTCCAACCGTTGCTGGTTGATCAAAACGTTCTCCTGTTCCTCCATCATATAAGTAAGTATGCCCAAATTCTGGGACACCTGCTTTATTGGTAATAGCCGTAATTTCGTCTAAAGATGCTCCATCAAAAATTGGTGTTGCATATTTAGTACCTAAATTTTGACCTGCCCAACCTAATACGGTTTCGTAAATTTGTCCAATATTCATACGCGATGGTACTCCTAACGGGTTCAATACAATATCAACTGGTGTTCCATCTTCTAAGAAAGGCATATCTTCGGCACGAACAATACGTGCAACAATACCTTTATTACCATGACGACCCGCCATTTTATCACCCACTTTTAATTTACGTTTTTTTGCTACGTAAATTTTAGCCAATTTTACAATTCCTGCTGGTAATTCATCTCCAACAGTAATAGTGAATTTATCTCTCCTTAAAGAACCTTGTAAATCGTTAACTTTAATTTTATAATTATGAATTAATCTATTTGCTAAATTATTTAAAGCTTTATCAATTGTCCAATGTCCTTTAGTAAGATGTTCAAAATCTGTAACAAAATTCAACATTTTTAAAGTGTATTTTTTTCCTTTTGGAAGAATTTCTTCGCCTAAATCATTAGCAACTCCTTGTGATGTTTTTCCATTAATTAAAGTAAATAATTTATCGACTAAAACCTCTCTTAATTTCTCAAATTTAACACCATACTTAACTTCTAGGTTAGTAATATCTGTTTTATCTTGAATTCTCTTTGCTTTATCTTTAACTACTCTTTGGAATAATTTTTTATTAATCACAACGCCTCTTAAAGAAGGTGATGCTTTTAAAGATGCATCTCTAACATCACCAGCATTGTCACCAAAAATAGCACGTAATAATTTTTCTTCTGGTGTTGGATCCGATTCTCCTTTAGGTGTGATTTTACCTATTAAAATATCACCTGGTTTCACAACCGCACCAATACGAATCATTCCGTTTTCGTCTAAATTTTTAGTTGCCTCTTCACTAACATTTGGTATATCGCTAGTTAATTCTTCAGCACCTAAACGTGTATCTCTAACGTCTAAAGAATACTCATCAATATGTATAGAAGTGAATATATCTTCACGAACAACTCTTTCAGATATTACAATTGCATCCTCAAAATTATACCCTTTCCAAGGCATAAAGGCTACTTTCATATTAATACCTAAAGCTAATTCTCCTTTTTCGGTTGCATAACCTTCACAAAGTACTTGTCCTTTTTCTACTATATCTCCTTTTTTTACAATTGGATGTAAGTTAATACAAGTTCCTTGATTGGTTTTTCTAAACTTAATTAAAGGATACGTTACCGTATCTGATTCAAAAGAAACTATTTTTTCATTTTTAGTTCTCTTGTACTCAATCGTAATTTTATTAGAATCTACATAAGTTACAATACCTTCACCCTCTGCATTTATAAGAATACGTGAATCTTTGGCAACTCTACGTTCTAAACCTGTACCAACAATTGGAGATTGTGGTCTCATTAATGGTACTGCTTGACGCATCATGTTAGATCCCATCAAAGCTCTATTGGCATCATCATGCTCCAAAAATGGAATTAAAGATGCGGATATAGATGATATTTGATTTGGCGAAACATCCATATAATGGACATCTGTTGGCTCTACAACAGGAAAATCTCCTTCTTCACGGGCAACAACTTTATCTAAAGCAATCGTTCCATCTTTTTTCAACTCTAAATTAGATTGCGCTATTTTTTTACCTTCTTCTTCTTCGGCAGATAAATAAATAGGTTCTTTACTAAGATCTACTTTTCCATCGGTAACTTCTCTATAAGGAGTTTCTAAAAATCCTAAATGATTTACTTTGGCATAAACCGATAAAGAAGATATCAATCCAATATTTGGTCCCTCAGGGGTTTCAATTGGACAAAGACGACCATAATGTGTATAATGCACATCACGAACCTCAAAACCAGCTCTTTCTCTAGATAAACCTCCAGGTCCTAAAGCGGATAATCTACGTTTGTGTGTAATTTCAGCTAATGGATTTGTTTGATCCATAAATTGAGATAATTGGTTTGTTCCAAAAAAGGAATTAATTACGGAAGATAATGTCTTCGCATTAATTAAATCAATTGGTGTAAATACCTCGTTATCACGAACATTCATTCTTTCTCTAATGGTACGAGCCATTCTTGAAAGACCAACTCCAAATTGAGATGCTAACTGCTCTCCAACAGTTCTAACTCTACGATTAGATAAGTGGTCAATATCATCCACTTCTGCTTTTGAATTCACCAATTTAATCAAGTTTTTGATTATAGTGATAATGTCATTTTTCGTTAATACTTTTTGATCAATTGGTTCATTAAGACCTAAACGTTTGTTCATTCTATAACGACCAACTTCACCTAAATTATAACGTTGTTCAGAGAAAAATAATTTATTTATTACTCCTTTTGCAGTTTCATAATCTGGCGGTTCAGCATTACGTAATTGTCTATATATATGTTCTACTGCTTCTTTTTCGGAATTGGTAGGGTCTTTTTGTAAGGTATTATAAATTATTGCAAAATCACCTGTTTCATTATCTTCTTTGTGTAAAAGAATGGTTTTTGAACCAGATTCAATGATTTCATCAATATGTCCTTTTTCTAAAATGGTATCACGATCTAAAATTATTTCATTTCGTTCAATCGATACAACTTCACCAGTATCTTCATCTACAAAATCTTCAAACCAAGTTTTTAAAACTCTCGCAGCTAATTTTCTGTCTAATACTTTTTTAAGTCCAGCTTTAGAAACTTTAATTTCATCCGCTAAATTAAACATTTCTAATATGTCTTTATCTCTTTCATAACCAATTGCTCTAAAAAGAGTCGTAACTGGTAATTTTTTCTTTCTATCAATATAAGCGTATAATACTTGATTTATATCGGTAGAGAATTCAATCCAAGAACCTTTAAAAGGAATTACTCTTGCTGAATATAATTTAGTTCCATTTGCATGGAAAGATTGTCCAAAAAACACACCTGGTGAACGATGTAATTGAGAAACTACAACGCGTTCTGCTCCATTTATTATAAATGTACCACTATGTGTCATGTAAGGAATTACTCCTAAATAAACATCTTGTACAATGGTTTCAAAATCTTCGTGTTCTGGATCGGTACAATATAATTTCAATCTCGCTTTTAAAGGTACACTATATGTTAAACCTCTTTCTATACATTCACGAATGGAATATCTTGGTGGGTCAACAAAGTAATCTAAAAATTCTAATACGAAATTATTTCTTGTATCTGTAATTGGGAAATTATCGGAAAATGTTTTATACAAACCTTCATTTCCACGTTCGTCGGCTTTAGTTTCTAATTGAAAAAAGTCTTGGAATGATTTAACTTGAATATCTAAAAAATCTGGATATTCCATTATTGATTTCGCTGTTGCGAAATTTACTCTTTCGGTTTTAAATGTCGTTGCCAAATGGAGAAATTTTAATGGTTAAAAATCAATATTTTTTTGCAATGTCCGTATATGCAAAATGGTCTAGGTCATTTCGATAGTTTCGAAAGACCTAAACCTTTATTTTTGAGTCCCGTAAATTCGGGAATAAAACTTATTTAAGTTCTACTTCTGCTCCTGCTTCTTCTAAAGATTTTTTAAGACCTTCAGCCTCATCTTTAGATACTCCTTCTTTGATTGGTGCTGGTGCGCTATCAACAATTCCTTTAGCTTCTTTTAAACCTAAACCAGTTAATTCTTTAACTAATTTTACAACTGCTAATTTAGAACCACCTGCTGCTGTAAGAATTACATCAAATTCAGTTTTTTCTTCAGCTGCATCTGCTCCACCTGCTGCTGGACCTGCTACTGCTACTGCAGCTGCTGCTGGCTCAATTCCATATTCATCTTTTAAAATAGCTGCTAATTCATTAA
>CAZOQL010000137.1:0-4237 GCA_964582005.1 uncultured Flavobacteriaceae bacterium
GTTCATAATAGTTTATATTTAAAAGTTAATAATTTAAAAGTTAATAAAGGTAATAATGTTAATTTGATTTCTATTTTCGTTGTTTAAAAATAATTCATGTAACCTATTTTTCTCTATAATATTGTTGTGGGTTACAATGTTTATATTTACTACTATTTCGGTTATTGGTTATACTTTATCAGGGTTTTATTCTATTATTTTGGGGTTCTCATTAATTTTTTTTATTTCAAGCCCAAACCTAATGGATGTAACTCCAGCTAATATTAGTGCCATTGCAATAAAGTAAACCAGGTATAGTTTAGCAAAAACAGGGTTTATCATTACCACAAAGCTTAAAGATCCAATAATAATTCCAGAAATAATGAAAAGCCACCAATAAGGTGCGTTTTTCTTTTTTAATGAAATACCATAATTAATTCTTGATATTGCAGTGAAAACAAACCAAATACCTACAAATAAAACAAATGTTCCTGCAAATAGTGTTGGATATAAAACTATTATTGCTCCTAAACTAACTTCTACAAGACCTATAAACAAATGCCAAATCCATTTTTTATTACCTTTTCTGTTTTTTATGGCATAAACAGTATTACCTAGGCCATTTGAAAATATTAACCATCCAATTATCATTTTAATAACGATAAACCCTTTAGATGGTTCAGAAATTTTTAATAAGGCAATTGCTATTAATGCAATACCAAAAACAACAGGTATCCACCATTTTTTTTTAAAATATGTAAGTTCCATAATTTTATATTTATTTTTTTTAATATACAGATAAGGTTATTTTAATAACCTTATCTGGTATATATGGGTTTGATTAGTTTATTTTAGCAGGAAATTTAATTTCTCGAAGTTCTTTAAGTAATTTTTCTGTTAATTTAAAATCTCTAGATGTATCTAATTTATTCATTACAGAATCTTTTAAATCGTGTAAAGATTTATATAATTTAGCATAAGCTTTATTTTTTTTACCGTAACCCATTTCTTCTGCTAAATGCAATTGATAATCTGCGTGATTAATAAGGTTTGTTACTGTTTTTGAATAGTTTTCAGTATCAGCCTTAATTTTTGATGCAGCAATAATAAACTGTTCTGCTTTAAGTATTGGAATTGGTAATATTGTTTTTTCAATAATAAGTGTACCTAAAACTTGTTGTATTATCATTTTTGATGCTTCGGTATTACCGTCTTTTAAAAAAGCAGTTGCTAGCTTTATTGCATTTGGGTATGATGCTGCAGGAATTAATACGTTTTGTATTACAATCTCACTTTTTAATTTATTTAATAGTGTAGCTGCATCTTGATAATGTTTATTTTCAATTTCTAACTTAGCAGTATTTGCAATACTTCTTACTGTTTCAATATCTGTTACGAGCATATCTTTATGAAAGTTTGTATCTACAAGTATTGTACTTAAAGAAGGGTCTTTTAACAATAATACTTTAAATTTTCCGATAAGCCTATGACCTTCTTCAATAGCTTCTTTTGTTTTCCCTGATTCTATTAATTGCAATAATGCTTGTGTTTCTGTTACAGCAGTCATTGCTTCTGATTTAATTGCCAATCTTCTTTTTGTAATAATCGCATTAACAATCGTATTGATTTTTATATTTAAAGAATCTGGACTCATCGCAGGTTCTTCTTTGGGCATTGTATAAGTAATAGTTTCTGTTTTCTCTACTACTTCTGCACCTTTTTCTTTAGTAATTTCTGTTTTCTTATCGTTACAAGAAGTGATAGCAAATATCATTAGAGTTGCTACTACGATTATATTTAATTTTTTCATTGTTTTTTAGTTAATTATACTGTTAATTTTTTTTATTCTATTATTTGCAATAGAGTCAATTTTTGACGTTGATGTATTAATTAGCGAATCCAATTTTTGAAGTTTATTGTTTTCAAAATTAATTAATGTATCTAAAGCCATTACTTTATCAAATTCTTTATTGACTAGAGAGTCTAATTGGTTTGTTTTTTTTTCTAGTATATTTAATTTTTCTTCTATTTTTTTACTTATATCTCCACAAGAAGTGAAGAATACAGCTGTTGAAATCATCAACAAACTACTTTTAATACTTTTTTTCATTTTTTTATAGATTATTATGTCAATACCAAAATTTTGGTATTGACATTGTTTACTTTATTATTTGTTCAATTTTTCAGGAAATAATCTTTCTCTAAATTTTCGCAATTGTCTACTTGATTTTTTTAAACCTGCTTTACTGTCTATTCCTTTAGTTACAGAATCTTTTGTTTTGTGCATTAATTTATAAAGCATTTCGTAGTCTTTATCTTTTTTACCATAACCCATTTCTTCAGCTAAGTGTAATTGGTAATCAGCAAAGTTTAAAAGGTTAACTACTTTTCCTTTATAATCATCTGTTTTAATGTCAAGTACAGTAGCTGCAACAATTGCTTCTTCAGCTTTAAGAATTGGAATTGGCAGTATTGTTTTTTCTATTAGAAGTGTTCCAAGTACTTTTTGAAGCACTTTTTTTGCATCCTCTTCATTCCCTTCTTTTAAAAGAGCTGTTGCTACTTTAATTGATTCTGGATAAGTGCCAGTAGGTATGAATATATTTTGGATAACCACTTCACTTTTTACCTTGTTTAATAAAGCTGCTGCGTCTTGGTAATGCCTTTTGCTTATTTTTTCTTTTGCTGCATCTACCAAGCTTTTTACTGTTTCAATATCAGAAATTAGCATGTTTTTTTTGCTTTGAACATCTACTAAAATCTTGTTTGCAGAAGGTTCTCTTAATAAAAGAACTTTAAACTTTCCTATTAGTCTGTTACCTTCTTCAATAGCTTTATCTTTTTCTCCTGCTTCAATTAATTGTAACAATGCTTTCGTTTCTGAAACTGCAGTTATTGCTTCTTCTTTAATTTTCAACTTTCGTTTAATCATTTCTGTTTTAATTAAAGCCATAGATTTGGCTTCTAAGTCTTCTGGACTAATACACAAGGTTTCTTCTGGTACATTGATAAGTTGTTCCGTTGGCTTTGTCTGTGAAAATACAGATGTTGTTACTATTAGTAGTGCTACTACCATTACGTTTATTGTTTTCATTTTTAGATTTTTCATTTTTATTGTTTTTATTTATTGTGATAATACTACCAATTTAATTTTATACTTTTCTTTTTAATCTTGACCTCTTTCAACTGAGAAACTTCCTTCTCCATTAAAATCTTTAAAGTGTAAAACAACTTGCCATTCTCCAGGTGTTCCTTTATTGGTTATTCCTGAAAAACTATTAATACCTTTAGAGGTCAATTCTGTATTAAAAACTTCTACTTGTTTTGAATCTATTATAATTAAACGGGCGGAACCTTTACTGACTTCGATATCTATGTCTGCATTAGCAAAATCTTTATTATTGTTCCAATAAAAAGAATAGGTGCCATTACTATTATTACCGTTAAATTCTCCCGAAGGATTATTTTTACCTTTTAATTCAATATTTCCATCAAATGTATTTTCTATCATTTTAAATTGATTACTACAAGATGATAGTAGAAAAATACTAATTACTGCTGTTAAAATTTTTATTTTCATTTATAATTAAATTTATTTTGCCCATTTTTTGATAGGCTATTATTGTATTTATTTTTTGTGGTAAAACTATTTTAAGTTGTTTTCTATATTGGTGATAGTAGCTAGTTTTGGCAAAATTATTTTTGCATACCAAGCAATTAAAGCTCCAATAAAAATTACTACAATTGGCATTATTACATGACCAACTCCATAGGTTTCTATAATATTTATTGAAGCCAAATTGTATAGGTATTGAAACAAACTCACAATAACAGATAATATTAATAATTTTGATGCCCATTTGTTTCTCATAAAAAGCAAAATACTACCGATTAATCCTGTAAAAACAGCTATTGCAAATGTTGCCGTACTCAATACTGTTTCGTTTAAGTATATTTCTTGCTGATCTATTGGTAGTAGAAGTATATCTTTATTTGACATTAATTCATGGTTTACAAAGGCAAACGTTCCGAATAGATTCCAAATTATTGCCATAATTGATATCACTTTAAACCATTCTATTAATTTATTTTCTGTGTTCATGTTTTTGTTTTTAATATCTGGTTAATAACGCTAAACCGTTAAATTTCTTTAATTCATCTCCTTCTACAAATACAATATCGCCGCCAAACGCCATATTAAATTCTATCATTTCGTCTATAACATCATCAATATAATTTAGCTCATTTTGGTTGGTGG
>CAZOQL010000138.1:0-4141 GCA_964582005.1 uncultured Flavobacteriaceae bacterium
ACCCTTAAAGTATCTTGTTTAAATGTAGAAACTAATGATTTAATTTTTGGATGATTAACTGATTCTGAGTAATTTAGTATTTGAGAAGTCCAACGATTTTTTTCTAGATAAAATATTTTTTTAGAATCGGAAAAGAAAATTTTATTTTTATTTTGATTAATCACTCTAGGAAACAAAACTTCGTTTTTTTGAGTACTGCCAAAGGTGTAAACAATATCATTTTCTATATAACCTAATGTAGTTGCTTTGGTAAAAAACCATATTTTATTATCATGCCCAATTCTAATATCCCAAATATCATTGGTTGGCAAACCTTCTTTTGTGGTGAAGGTTTTAAAAGTTTTGCCGTTGTATTTAACCATGCCTTTATCGGTTATAAACCAAATAAAACCTTGGTAATCTTGAGTTATACGGTAAATATGATTACTTGGCAAACCATCTTTTGTAGTGTAGTTTGTGTATTGTTGTGCAAAAGAAAAACTCCATATCAAAATAGTTATTAATGTGATATGGAGTTTTTGCATTTGGGTTAGTTAGTTAATAAGGTGTAAAAATAAGGATTAATCTAAAATAATACCTAATGTACCTTCATAATGCCCTGTAATTAAAGCACCATTTTGATCCATAAATGTATAATCAATATCAATAGTGCTATTTGCCAGGTTTGTAGTATCTATATTCATAGCATTGACGGTTAAAGTACAAGCTGCTACGCCTGGCGTATGATATGTACCAATATTTTCATCGGCTTCGCCAAATTCAATACCATTATTAAAATAGGGTGTTGTAAGCGAATTAATTTGAGCATCATGAATAATTACCGAATCACTATTAACCACATTATAGGTGTTTCCTGGTGTTGGAGCCGAATTTGCTAAACTAGGATTATCTTCTACCCTTATATGAAGAAAAGCTAATCTTGTGGTATTCATAGAAAATAAATATTCTCCATCCGAAGTATTAACTTGTGTGTCATTATCAAACATACGACCATCCGTTAAAAAGAAGGTGTAATTATCGGGAAAACCATCGTTACCAATAGTTGGATTATCATCATCGGTATCTATTTCATAATAAGCATTTACGGTTTCGTAAAATGTGTTATTAAAGGCAAAACCATCATTAGATGTTGATGCTGTAGTATCGTCATTATTATCACACGAACTTATGTTTAATGCGATTAGAACTAGTATTGTTTTAAAAATTGTTTTCATTTTATTATGTTTTTAATTTACAACATCTATGGTTGTACATATTTTCCCTTCGGTTATGGTATGGTTTACACCAGAAGTATCATCATAATTTCCTGAAAAAGAAATAGTAACTTGATTACCAATAGCATTTGCTCCTTGGTCAATCGTAAATTGTATAGTAACTATTGGTTCGGTATTTAAAAAAGAAATATTACCTACGTCATTGGTTGTAAACCAGTCAGACGCAAAAGGTGCTGTTTCTCCTGTTTCGGTAATTGTGGAATGAAAATAAAAACCACTATTTTCATCTGTCCAAATATCGTAAAATTTACCTATTACTGCGTCTGTATTAATCTCAGCAGTAACTTTTGCATTTTGAAAACTAACTAGATTTCCATCTAATTTATAACTAATTCCTGCGGTACAAGTTTCATTTATTGATGGCGCATCATCACCGCAACTAGAGCCATTTATTATTAATCTACACTACCATCACAATCATCATCGATGTTATTCCCATAAATTTCTGTATTGTAAGGATGTATATTTGCGTTATCATCATTACAATCTAAACGATTAAAAACACCTGGACCTGCTGCTTCATCTTGAGAACCATAACCGTCACCATCAATATCTAAATATCGCACATCATCTGTATCAATCAAACCGTTGCAATTATCATCAATACCATTACCCATAATTTCATCTGCTAATACGTTTACTAGATCATTATTATCATCGCAATCTCCTGCCCAAAGTACCCAACCTTCTGGTGGCGTTCCTGAACCTTGTGTTGTATCGTCTGGATTACCAAAAGAATCATTATCATTGTCTCTATAAAAAGTAACTGCTGTAACACATTGACCATCTATACAAATTGTTTCTCCTTCGCAATCTGTTGTACTGTTATCAATTTCGCCATCGCAATTATTGTCTAAACCATCACATAATTCTGGTGCTCCTGGATAAACAGTATCGTTATTATCATCACAATCTGTATTGTCTGCTACGTAACTTCCTGCTGGTTTTTCACATAAGTTATACCATATGTGTTCCGTATCTTCAGGGTCTCCAAATCCGTCACCATCATTGTCATAATACCATGTTAATGATTCACAAGGTGTATCATCACCACAACTAGAACCAATAAATAAGGTTGCTATTGCTAATAAAATTACTGGAATTGCTGTTTTAAAAAATTGTTTTTTCATCTTGTTTTCGTTTTAATTGTTTGTTTTTAATTTTAGTATATATAAATAAACTTATTAGAATAAATACAATTCCAATAAATTGTGAGTGTGACAAAACATTGTCTATAATAAAACCTCGTTTATCGCCTCTAAAAAGTTCTAGAATACTTCTTGCAATCGCATAAAAAATAATGTAAAGCAAAAATAACTGTCCTTTAAATTGTTGTTTTTTCTTAGTATAAAAAATAATTGCCATTATTAAGAGTAATGCCATTATTTCATATAATTGTGATGGATGTACTTGAACTCCATTTGTTTTGGGGAATGCAATTCCTGTAAAAGCATCGGTTGGTTTTCCATAACAACAACCGCCAAAAAAACAACCTAATCTACCAATACTATGTACAATTAAGGTTGTAATTGCCAATATATCTAACATAGGTAAAACAGGTATTTTAAGTTTTTTTAATTGCCAAAACACCACTGGTAAAATCACAATAAAAGAACCGTAAAACACAAACCCACCAGAAAAATTATCTAGCATTAGTTTGGGGTTATTAATAAATCTCATCGGGTTTTCTAAATAAAAAAACAATTTTCCACCTACAAAACCTGCTATAAATATGAAATAGAAAAAACTATCGGGTAAATGAGTAACCCCTAATTCTTTTTTTGCACGAATCTTGGTATAATAAGAGGCAACGAAAGTTCCTACCACAATACAAAATGCATAGGTGTAAATAGTAAATTTACCGAAATGGAATAATTCTGGGTACATTTATGGAATTACAGTATCTATAATTACGCAATATTCTGCTTCTACATTATTTGCGGTTAAATCGAATCTAAATTCATCGCCAACCGTAGTTCCTGCACGTTGACATGTAACTGTTATTGGGTATGTTGTACCATTTATAATAATGCTTGTGCTTTCGGTTGCACCAACAGTAACTGCGGTAGTAGTAAAAACCACAAAAGGAGTTCCTCCGTAAATTTCTACTTCTGGTCCATTACTCGAATTTGGAAAATACTCGGTAGTTAAATCGGATTCTGGCAATAATGTTTGTGTATTATCACTGGTATCTAAAAAAGTTAAACCTTGATAATTACACTGCGTATCATTTGGTGATGGATCGGCATCGTTATCACAACCAGAACCTATAAAAAGGATTACAGTTACAAGTAAGACAGATAGGATTGTTGATTTTAAAAATTTTAATTTCATAATTAGTATTATTTATTTTAATATTAATTTTTTGGTGACGTAATAATACAAAGTTAAATAAAAATTAGTGTTTTAAGAGAGTCACTTGATTAACTACTTATTTCATTCTATTAACTAGTAATTTGACACAATTGAATGTTTAACATAAATTATGTATCCTTTCATCCTAAAAAAACCGTTACAAAATACATCGTAACGATTTTTACACAAATGAATTAAAAAAAGCTAATTAATAATGGTTGTTTTAGTTTCACTAATTTTAGATTGTCCACCATCTTTGGTGTATGCTTTTACCGCATAATTAAATGTGCCTTTTTTTACTTTTTCTTCAAAAGTTTTTTCTTGCACATTTTTATATTGTCTTAAATTTCCTTTTTTGTCTTTTTTATACACAACAAAATACGCATCTTTAAACTCTTTTGGATATTCCCATTGCAAACTTACGTTGTTTTTATCTGAGGAGATTTTAAGTTCTATAACAATTGGTCTTACACCATCATCAAATGGTTTTCCAAAAACAGGTACTGCATACT
>CAZOQL010000139.1:0-4012 GCA_964582005.1 uncultured Flavobacteriaceae bacterium
AATTCAGGATTGGAAACAATACTAAAATCTATTAGAGTATTTCTTTTTTGTAGCTCATTGTTAATAGTTGCTTTAACCTTATCAGCAGTGCCAACAGGAACAGTAGATTTATCTACAATTATTAATGGTTTCGTCATTAATTGACCAATTTGTTCTGCTACCGCAATAATATATTGTAAATCTGCTGAACCATCATCACCCATTGGTGTTCCAACGGCTATAAAAATAATACTAGCATTATCAATAACTTCGGATAGGTTAGTGGTAAAGTCTAAATTTTTAGATTTGTAATTTGATAGTACTAGTTGTTCTAAACCAGGTTCAAAAATTGGAACTATTCCTTTTTTTAAATTTTCTATTTTAGTAGCGTCAATATCTACACATACAACATCATTTCCCATTTCAGCAAAACAGGTACCTGTAACTAAACCTACATAACCAGTACCTATAACTGCAATTTTATTACTCATTATATTATTTGTTTAATTCTAAGTATTTATCGACAAATATTTTAATTCCTTCTTCAATAGTTGTAGAAGGTTTAAAATCTATATAATCAAAAAGACTTTGTACATTGGCATAAGTAGCTTGCACATCACCTGGTTGCATGCCTTTATATATTATCTTTCCTTTCTTGTCCAAGGCTTTTTCAACAGCTTTAACATAATCCATTAAAGAAACAGGGCTATTATTACCAACATTAAAAAGTTGATATGGAGCAGAACTAATAGATGGATCAGGTTTTTTAGGATTAAAATTAGGATTGTCTTTTTGTGGCGGTTTAGGAATTAAACGTTTAACAGATTCTACAATATCATCTACATAAGTAAAATCTCTACTCATATTGCCATGATTAAAAACTTCAAATTCTTTGTCTTCTACAATAGCTTTAGTGAAAATGTGTAGTGCCATATCGGGTCTTCCCCAAGGTCCATAAACAGTAAAAAATCGTAAACCAGTTGTTGGAACGCCATATAAGTAAGAATATGAATGCGCCATCATTTCATTACATTTTTTACTTGCTGCATACATAGCCAATGGATGGTCGGTATGGCTACTTGTTGAAAATGGAATTTTTTCACTCAAACCATAAACCGAACTAGAGGATGCATATACCAAATGTTCTACTGGGTTAGCTCTACAACCTTCTAGGATATTCAAGAAACCTGTAATGTTACTATCTACGTAAGCATGTGGATTAATTAATGAATATCTTACGCCAGCTTGTGCGGCTAAATTCATTACATAATTAAATTTTTCTTTTTCAAAAAGAGATAGGATGTTTTCTTTATCCGTTAGATCTAATTTAATAAATTTAATTTTTCCTTTAATAGCTTTGTTGTACTCAATTTTTGATGTGTCAATTCCTAAATCTTCTAGTCTGGCGAGTTTTAAATTAACATCGTAATAATCGTTTATATTATCTATGCCAACAACTTCGTAGTTGTTTTTCAATAATAAATGTGATAAATGATGTCCAATAAATCCAGCAGCTCCTGTTATTAATATTTTTTTCATTACATACAATTAATTTATAATCTCATATCTGATTTTTCTTTAGGCAGCATCGCTTTTACATCGTATAAAACATGAGTGTCTGCCAAAACATTGTTTAAATTCAATTGTTTAAATTCCTCATGTGCTACTACTAAAACGATGGTATCGTATTTTATAGTAATATCGTTAAAATCAGATATTAAATCGATGTCATATTCGTGTCTAACAGCCGATACCGTTGCCCACGGATCGTAAACATCTACATTAAGTTTGAAAGATTTTAGTTCGTTTATAACATCAATAGATCGTGAATTACGAATATCTGGACAGTTTTCTTTAAAAGTAATCCCCAAAACTAATGCGTTAGCATCTTTTACGGGTATATCTTTAGCAATCATTAATTTGATCGTTTCTTGCGCAACAAATACTCCCATGCTATCATTTAAGCGTCTTCCAGCTAATATGATTTCAGGATTATATCCTAATTTCATGGCTTTTTGAGCTAAATAATAAGGGTCAACTCCAATACAATGTCCACCAACTAAGCCAGGCTTAAAGGGCAAAAAATTCCATTTTGTTCCAGCTGCTTCTAAAACTTCGTTGGTATCAATATCCATTAATTTGAATATTTTGGATAGTTCATTAACAAATGCAATATTAATATCTCGTTGTGAATTTTCAATAACCTTAGCAGCTTCGGCAACTTTAATACTCGGTGCAAGGTATGTTCCTGCAGTAATGATAGATTTATATACGGCATCTACTTTTTTTCCGATTTCTGGAGTTGAGCCAGAGGTTATTTTTAAAATTTTAGTAATGGTGCGTTCTTTATCGCCTGGGTTAATACGTTCTGGTGAATAGCCTACAAAAAAATCGGCATTAAATTTTAATCCAGAATATTTTTCTAAAATAGGCACACATTCTTCTTCGGTTGCACCAGGATAAACGGTAGATTCATAGACTACGATATCTTCTTTTTTTAAGAGACTTCCAACGGTTTCACTTGCTTTGTAAAGCGGTGTTAAATCAGGTTTTTTATTCTTGTCAATTGGCGTTGGAACGGTAACAATATAAAAATTAGCATTTTTTATTTCTTCGGAATCACTAGTTATCCATAAACCAGTATTTTTATTTTGTAATGCATCTAAAGATTTACAATTGACTTCTTTTAATTCATTGGTAGAAGTTTCTAGGGTTTCATCTACATTATTTCGTAATTGTTGGATACGTGTTTCGTTAATGTCAAAACCAATTGTTTGGTATTTTTTTGCAAATTCAACGGCAAGCGGTAAGCCAACATAACCTAAACCAATAATTGCAATTTTAATATCTTTCATACCTATTTTATTTTATAAATTGTGCACTTTGATAAATTCGTTCTATAATATCTACCACTTTTAGTCCTTCTAAAGCGTTGGTTTTAATGTTTTTGGTGTTATTTAGTACATCTACAACATTTTCAAAAACAAAATGATGATTTTGAGCAGAGCCTTTATAAGTACCGTAGTCATTGCCAGGATTTGTAGGCTCGAGCTTAGGCATCTCATAATTTTTAATATGACAATAGGTTACTTCATTCATATATTGTCCACCAATTTTAACGGTACCATTTTCTGCAATAATAGTCATCGTACTTTCCATATTTTGATTGTAGACTGCTGTGGAAAAATTAAAGTTTCCAATACCGCCATTCACAAACTCAAAATTTACAATTCCGGCATCTTCAAAGTCGGTCATTTCTTGATGTTTAAAATCTTTCATTATAGTATTAATATTGGTAATATCTCCAAAAAGCCAATACATCATATCAATGAAATGGGAAAATTGCGTAAAAAGTGTACCGCCATCTAACTTTTTGTCACCATGCCAACTGTCTTTTCTATAATATCGTTCATCTCTATTCCAAAAACTATTAACATGTACAGAATATATTTCTCCTAAAGTGCCATTATCTACTAAATCCTTAATCCAAACCGAAGGTGGAGAATATCTATTCTGCATTACCGTAAAAATTTGTTTAGAGTTATCTAATGCTTTGTGTATAATTGCTTCGGCATCTACTTTGGTTAATGCCATTGGTTTTTCAATAAGCACATGATTATCGTTTTCTAAAAACTTTATTGCGTGAGCTGCGTGAAATCCATTTGGTGATGCTATACTAATAATATCGGTTTCTACATCACTATTTAATAAGTCTTCAATAGAACTAAAAAATGGAATTTTATATTGGTCAATATTTAGTGTTTCTTTTGGTTTCAAATCTACCAAAGCAACTAATTCGCAATTATAATTTCTTGAAATCATTTCAGCATGACGTTTACCAATGTGTCCACAACCAATCACTGCAAATTTTATTTTCGTATTTTTTATTAGTTCCATAACATTACGACCTTTTAAATAATCGTTTTAAAAAACTGGGTTTTTTTTCATCTTCATGATAGCCATTATTATAATTTCCATAACCATAACCATAACCATAACCATAACCATAACCATAACCATAACCATAACCATA
>CAZOQL010000140.1:0-3808 GCA_964582005.1 uncultured Flavobacteriaceae bacterium
ATCGCCATCTTGTACAATGTATTCCTTACCTTCTATGGCAAGTTTTCCTGCTTCTTTTACTTTCTTTTCGCTTCCTAAAGCAACGTAATCATTGTATTTAATTACTTCGGCACGAATAAAACCTTTTTCAAAATCGGTATGAATAACTCCAGCAGCTTGCGGCGCAGTATCACCAATATGAATTGTCCAAGCTCTTACTTCTTTTACACCAGCGGTAAAATAGGTTTGTAAATTTAATAATGTATATGCCGAACGAATTAATTTAGAAGCACCAGGTTCTGTTAAACCAATATCTTCTAAGAAAATTTGCCTTTCTTCGTAATCCTCTAATTCATTAATATCGGCTTCTGTACCAACAGCTAAAATCAGCATTTGCGCATCTTCATTTTTTATAGCTTCTTTTACAGCATCTACGTGAGCATTGCCATTTACGGCGGCTTTATCATCTACATTACAAACATATAATACAGGTTTGTCGGTAATGAGTTGTAAAGGTTTAATGTATTCTGTTCTTTCTTTTTCAGTTAAGTCGATAGCTCTAACCGATGTTGCACTTTCTAAAGCGTCTTTTACTTTAACTAAAACATCGTATTCTTTAGTTGCTTCTTTATCACCAGTTCTAGAGGCTTTTTTAGTTTTTTCTAAACGTTTATCTACAGCTTCTAAATCTTTTATTTGTAATTCTAAATCAATAATTTCTTTATCACGAACAGGATCAATGGTATTTTCTACGTGTACAATATTATCATTATCAAAACAACGCAATACATGAATAATAGCATCAGTTTCTCTAATGTTTGCTAAAAACTTATTTCCCAAACCTTCGCCTTTACTTGCCCCTTTTACTAAACCTGCAATATCTACTATTTCTACAACGGCAGGTTGTACTTTTTCAGGATTTACTAATTTGGCTAATTTTTCTAAACGTTCATCAGGTACATTTATCACGCCAATATTAGGCTCAATAGTACAAAAAGGATAATTAGCACTTTGTGCTTTAGCGTTTGATAAACAATTGAATAAGGTTGATTTCCCTACATTTGGTAATCCTACAATTCCAGCTTTCATTTATATGGGTTTATTTTTGATGTTTGAGCGATTAAACGCTTTGATTTCTATTTTTTAATAGGATGCAAATATAAACTATTAATCCTTTTTTAAAAGTTAGTTTTTAGCAAAAATTTGTTAAGGTTTTCGTGAATTTGGAAAAGTTATTATTTTTAGTACCTTTACAAGGTTAATGAAAATTGAATTAGATAATTTATTTTTATTCCTAAATTATCAAACAAGAGAAAATCGAAAATCTTAAAAAGAGTAGGTATATTAAATATAGTAAAGTATGGCGTATTCAAAACCAAAATTTAAAGAAAAATATGAAAATTTTATTAATGGTAAATTTGTTGCACCAGTCGGTGGGCAATATTTTGACAACACTTCACCCATTGATAATTCATTTATTGCAAAGTATCCACGTTCTCAAAAAGAAGATGTAGATAATGCAGTAGCAGCAGCAAATGCAGCAAAAGATGCTTGGGGAAATACTTCGGCAGCAGCAAGAGCAGTTATGTTAAATAAAGTAGCGGATTTGATAGAAGCTAATTTAGAAGAATTTGCTTTGGTAGAAACCTGTGATAATGGCAAGCCAATTAGAGAAACCTTAAATGCCGATATTCCTTTAGCAATTGATCATTGGCGCTATTTTGCTGCAGTAATTAGGGCAGAAGAAGGTTCTGCAACGGAATTAGATGCCAATACATTATCTATGAATATAAAGGAACCACTTGGTGTTGTTGCACAAATTATACCTTGGAATTTTCCGTTATTAATGTTGTCATGGAAAATGCCACCAGCATTAGCGTCTGGAAATTGTGTTATCTTAAAACCAGCTGAACAAACACCATCAACAGCAACGTTATTACTAGAAAAAATTGCAGATATATTTCCTCCAGGAGTAATAAATATTATTCACGGTTTTGGACCAGAAGCTGGTAAGCCATTAGCATCGCATTCAGGTGTTGATAAAGTTGCTTTTACAGGAGAAACTACAACGGGGCAATTAATTATGCAATATGCTTCTAAAAACTTAAATCCTGTAACGATGGAATTAGGTGGAAAATCGCCAAATATTTTCTTTAATTCCGTTATGGATGAAGACGATGCGTTTTTAGATAAAGCAATTGAAGGAGCCGTTTTATTTGCCTTTAATCAAGGTGAAGTTTGTACGTGTCCATCAAGACTTTTAGTGCAAGAAGATATTTATGACGCCTTTATGGAACGTGTAGTAGCTAGAACAAAAGCTGCTATTCAAGACAACCCTTATGATGTAAATACGATGGTTGGTGCGCAAGCATCTAATGATCAATACGAAAAAATATTAGCCTATATAAAAATAGGTAAAGAAGAAGGAGCTAAAGTTTTGGCTGGTGGAGAAGCTTGTAAATTAGACGGCGATTTAGCGAATGGCTTTTATATTCAACCAACTATTTTAGAAGGTCATAATAAAATGCGTGTATTTCAAGAAGAAATTTTCGGACCAGTACTTTCGGTAACTAAATTTAAAGACGAAGCCGAAGCATTAGAAATTGCAAACGATACGCTTTATGGTTTGGGTGCAGGCGTTTGGACAAGAGATGCACATCAATTATATCAAATACCAAGAGCCATAAAAGCTGGTCGAGTTTGGGTGAATTGCTACCACGCGTATCCAGCACATGCGCCTTTTGGAGGTTATAAAAAATCTGGATTTGGTAGAGAAACACATTTAATGATGATGAATCATTATCGCCAAACAAAAAATATGTTAATTTCTTACGACAAAAATAAATTAGGTTTCTTTTAGAGAGATGAATTCTAGTAAAAGGCTGACTAGTTTATAGTTAGCCTTTTTTTAATTAAAAAAAAAATTATGAAATACCAACGTGTTGCAATTACAGATAAAGCAATTGAAATATTAAACCAACTCAAAGAAAAGCATGGCGCATTAATTTTTCATCAAAGTGGTGGATGCTGTGATGGTTCTGCACCAATGGTTTTTGAAGAAGGAGATATGTATTTGGATGAGAGTGATATTTTACTAGGGCAATTAGAAGACGTAAATTATTATATGAATAAAGATCAATTTGAATATTGGAAACACACACACTTGACTATTGATGTAACCGAAGGTAGAGGTTCTAGTTTTTCATTAGAAATACCACTTGGCGTTCGGTTTATAATTCATTCTAGACTTTTGACGGAGGAAGAAAATGTGTTTTTTAATTAAAAAAAAGACACAATTATTATTACATTTACCAATTAAATAGTACTAATTTAAAAACAATAAATGAATATTCGAAAATATAAGATAACCTACCAGTTATATGATTTTTTAATAAAAGTAAACTCAAACATAATATAAAAAAGTTAAAAAAAGAAGTGTTTCTTGCTAAAAAAGGCGATGTTTTAATATAGCATGGCAACCTTTTACACAGAGGCGAAAATGTAATCGATAAAAATAGTACTAACCTGAGTTCGACCTAATATTTGTTTTCAGTTTGAATGAAAATTCATCAAATCCGAAGGAAACCCCAATAAAAAGTAATCTTTTTCATGAATAATTTTTGAAATATCTAGATATTCCTTTAAATTTTCATTTCAAATCTCACCTTTTCTTGGGATTCTGAAAATCAAATATTAGGTCGAACTCAGGTTACTAGAAAAAGTATGGTTTTTCATTACTATGGTGATGATGTAATTTGTTTTCATGAAATAGGTCAACGACCATCATTAAAACAAAATTTAACCAAGAATTAAAGGTTTTAGAGAAACA
>CAZOQL010000141.1:0-3775 GCA_964582005.1 uncultured Flavobacteriaceae bacterium
ATGAATAAATTATTGTTTAACCCTAAAGTTGCATTTGTAACTTGAATCTTGCTTGGAATTTGCACATCGTATTTATTTTAGCCAAGTAAATCATCTATAACACCATTGTCTTTGCTTGGTGTTGGCGTACTTGAGTCGTCTTTTTCATTTTCAACAGGAACATTATCGGCATTGTAATATTCTTCAAAAATTTCTTTCATATCAATACCGTAACGATCGGCAAATTCAGTTTGAATTTTTGCATCTTTTGCTCTAATTTCGTGTAAAGCTTCTGCATACGTTTTATAAACACCTTGCATCATTTTTTCGTGCACTGGAATATTATCCATCATTTCTTGACGTGCTTTGGCACTTGCTGTATGCATAGAAGCTAGAGTTTGCCCAATATGCTCATCTGTTTTTACACCTAAATGTTCTAATATAGAAGCAAATTCTTGATCGGTCCTTGCTTTTAAGGCAACTACATAACCCTCGTAATATTTTAAACGTTCTTCGGTATCACTTTTTAATTTAGCTCTATGCGTCATTAAGTTACTACGTAAAGAAGTCAATACTTTGATAGTTAAATTATGCTTGTGTACAAAGCTATCTTTAGATGCTGCTAATGTTGTGTACGCATTTTTTAAACCTTCCAATTCTTCTACTTTTTGCTCTAAACCTGTAACTTTTGCAATGGCTTCACTGTATTGGGTAGTTTGTTTATCGGCAATTTCTTCTAATGCCTGTCTTGCTTGTTTTAAAAGTGCGTATTTTTCCTCTAGTTTATCTTCGGTTTCTTTTTTCTTTTGTAAAGCTTTGGTATGGTTTTTACTTGCCTCTAAAATAGCCGTTTGTAACTTAGTTTCAACTTCTTTAATTTCAACTTCTCTATTTTTAAGTCGCGTAACTGCTGCTTGACTTTTGTATGATAATTCGTTTAAAATAGTTTTAACATCGGCAGATTCAATACGCTCTTGAAACATTGCCTTTGCTATATTATCCGCTGCTAAACGTGTTTTTTCAGCAGTAGCTAGTTCGGTAATCTTCCTTTTTATCTTACCTTTTCTACCAAAAAGGTTGTTCCAAAAATTATTTGGTACTTTCTCGGCATCTTCTAATTCCATTTTAGCTCTTGCTAAAGCTTTTTTAGAATCTTCAATTACTTTTTGTTCTTTAGGATTTAAATTAGCAAATTTTTCAAAAATAATACCAACTTCATCTTGATAATCGGTTAAATCTTTAATAGCATCTAACAAAGACGCTCTATCTTGTTTTGCCATATCAACAACATCATCTAAGGTAGCATTTAATATCTTTTGACGTATTTGAGGATCGTCTTCTTGTGCTAATTTTGACTTCATGGTGTCAACAGCTTTACCCCAATCTACTTTTGTTTCTTGTTGTTTTTCATTAGATTCCGTTTCTAATAAGTCAAAATCATCCGCCATAGTATTTTATTTTAAGTTAATTTTTTTATCGTTTAATTACCTCTGCAATTAAAGAAAAATAAAGCATATTTAAAACTATTTTAAATAGAAGATAATAACAATTCATAAATTAGGTAGCTAATTAATCAAAATAGTTACAATTCAAAAAGAAATTTTTAAATAGTTTTTATACATTGCGGAGTATTACAAAAATTCGTCTTATGAAAATTTTTAAAAATTTATCTATTTTATTATTGGTGATAAGTAGTACTTCTTGTGCTAGTAAAAAAGACTTTTCTTTCGCTGAAAAGCAACAAATTACTAGCAAGGATTATTCTAAACCTATGCGTGTGTTTTTACTTACCAACAAAAAAGATTCTATTTTATTAAGAACCAATAGTACGTATATTAAACCAAACCCTAAAAATAAAATTTTACAATTATTTGCTAGTAGGTTAATTGCAACAGTACAAGATAGCGCCTCTTTAGGCGTTGGTATTGCTGCGCCACAAGTTGGTATTCTTAAAAATATTATTTGTGTACAACGGTTAGATAAAGAAAATTTACCTTTTGAAATTTATCTAAATCCTGTTATTAAAAAGTATTCTGACAAAAAAAGACCTTGTCAAGAAGGTTGCTTATCTATACCTAATAAAAGGGCAAAAACCTTAGACAGGGCATTTCTAATTGAAATTGAATATGATAAGTTAGACGGAAAACATTATAAAGAAACGGTAACCGATTTTGTTTCGGTTATTTTTCAACATGAAATAGATCACTTAAATGGCATTCTTTTTATTGACCATTTACTGGAAGAAACTAAAAAAATTAAAAAATAAAATGGATAAATTACTGGATTCTTTACATTATATATTACCATCGTTAGTAAGTGGCGTAATTGCTTTATACTTTTTTAAACAGTATACAAAAAGTGATGTTGGTTATCAGAAGTTACAACTAGTAAAAGAAGATAAAAAATTAAGTACTACACTTAAATTACAAGCTTACGAACGGATGACTTTGTTTTTAGAGCGAATTTCGCCTGCAAATATCGTTTTTAGAATAAAAGCTCAAAATGAGGATAAGCAAGCTTATGAATTATCTTTAATTCATACTATTGAACAAGAGTTTGAACATAATTTAGCGCAGCAAATATATATTACAGATGCTTGTTGGAGTATTATTTCTACTTCCAAAAATGCAACGGTTCAATTAATTATTGATGCCTCTAAGGACACGTCAATTAAAAATGCAGACGCTTTAAGAGAAGCAATTATTAAAAAAGTAGTTAATAAAAAAGCGCCATCGGATACGGCACTTTCATTTATAAAAGAAGAGGTAAACACTATAATTTAATAACTTGTGTTAAATAATGTAAAAGCCCTTTAAATTACAATTTAAAGGGCTTTTATCAATTTACTATGGCTAAACAAGTAAAAAGTTCTGGTTTGTTTGCCGTGAATTTTTGCAACCAAATACGAAGTTCTTCAATTTCGTAAGGTAACAATCTATCTTTAGCTTTAATTAATTCTTTACTAAAAAGATCTATACTAAAACTAACTTTTTTTAAAATAATTTTAGTGTATTCAAACATTGCTCTAGCCATAAAAATATATTTATTATATATTACAACGTAATATAAAACGTTTTATTTCATGTAAAATGTTAAAATTAAATTGTTATAAGATTTATAACGAATCTATTTGTGATTTTAAATCATTTACATTGCTTTCCAATTCAGCTAAAACACTTTTAAAATGTGTTTTTTTATTTTTTGCTTTGGTATTTACTTTTTCAATTAAAGCGTCAAATGAAGTTATAGCGCCATCAATAATTACTTCCGATTTATCTTTATTATCACTATTTTCTAATTGCCACACATAACATTCTTCAATGATATCTGAAAATATGTAGTTTAAGTCTTTCTTTAAATTTTTTACACTTGCCATTCTATTATTTTTTAATTTATTAAGTTTAGAATTATTATAAATAAACTTCTAATAATTCGGATTTATTTTTTGCAAAAATACGAAACTCCTTTAAACTATTTGGTATTAAAACAGTTTCTCCAAAATTTAATTTTATTTTTTTATTTTTTCCATATGCAATTGTGGTATTCCCTTTAACACACATATATATTACAAAAGAATCTTTTTGAGAATGATCTATTGAAATAGTTCCATTAACTTCTATAATATTAGTAGTAAAATAAGGGCAATTAATAACAGAACTTGCTTCGTTTTCCTTTTTTATATACTTTGTTTTGTAACTTTTTAAGACTTCAAAATCTAAAGCATTTAAAGCTTGCTTTGTGTGTAATTCTCTATAATTACCTGAATCATCTTGTCTGTTCCAATCAAAAATTCGAT
>CAZOQL010000142.1:0-3723 GCA_964582005.1 uncultured Flavobacteriaceae bacterium
ATGAATAAATTATTGTTTAACCCTAAAGTTGCATTTGTAACTTGAATCTTGCTTGTTTTCATTTTGTTGTAATTAATAATAGTTAAAAAATTAATCCAAAAAAATTGAGAAAGGTCATAGATGAATGTACTAAAAAAGGCACATTCAACCATTGCTTTTTCCCGAAGCTTTGGAAGTTTACATTGAACTAGGCAGGTATTCTGACTTACTTCGTATTGTAAACGCCTTCCCATCATTAAACCTGACAGTGGCACAATGCTTACAACTTTTGAAGAATACAGCAGCGGGAACTGTTGCCGATTCAAACGGCATTCCCTTTTAAGTGATTTTAAGCACACCAAATTCTTTTGCAAATTTACTACTTAAATGTTTGTCTAATAGTCTAAAGATTGTAAATTTTTGATACGATAAGGAGTTTATAAAATCCCCCTTTATAATTTATAACCTTATTGGGTCATTTCTTTAAACGAGTACGTATTTACTCCTATTTAATTATTCAACGAGATTACATAAAGCACTTGAGAAAGTCAAGTATCTAAATAAGGAAACTTCTCAAAAAAAGAAGATTTTTTTATTATTTCAAATATTTTTTATCCACATAAAATGTACCAAAAGGTACTATAGAAGCAATTAATACAATGAAAAATGTTTTTAAATTCCATTTTAGTTCCGGCTTTATTACAAAAGCAAGTACAATATAGAGCATAAATAAAATACCATGAGGCATCCCTAAAAGCTTTACATAAGACGGATCATTACCAAAATACTTGATAGGAACAGCAACAAATAAAAGAAGTAAATAAGAAACTCCTTCTAAAAAACTAATTACTCTAAAGATTTTTTTCATAGTTAAAAAAGTATAATGGCAGTAATTATAAGGTTTTTTTTAATAAATAACTTCTACCAAATTTAAGGCGAATTTAATAAAAATATGCCACTAAAAATAAAAATTATTTCAAAATATTTTGAAAGAATTTAAGTGTTTCTTAATTATACAAATAACATTTGTACACCATCTTGATCTGCTCTATTATAAAAATCACCAATGGTTAATATGCCATCTAAATCGTCTATTAAATCTTTTTCTTCTAAATGGAACATTTCTACGGCTAGTTTACATGCCCAAAGATTTACGCCAGAATCGGATAAAATTTCTAAAAACTCATCTACTGGTGGCATATCTAATTTTTCCATTTCTTTTTTCATCATTTTGCTTGCAAAGGCTTCCATACCTGGCAAGCCACCAATCATAGTTGGTATATGCATTGCAGGGTTACCAACGGTTGCCACTCGCAAATCTTTTAATTTCTTTTTTTGGATGGCTTCTAATCCAAAGAAAGTAAAAAATATCTCAGCTTCAATACCTTCCATTCTTGCGCCATTTGCCATAATAAATGCAGCGTAAACATTTTCTATTGTTGCTTTTGATAAAATAAAAAGCATTTTTTTAACTTTTGTTGCCATAATTTTAGTGTTTTAAGTCCAATTAAATAGACGTTATAATTAGTATTTAAATACAAGATTTTGGTTTTGGAATACCTGCAATCATTGTAGATATTTTTAATGGTCCGCCAGGAAAAAGAGCATAAAACTCTTTGATGTTCACTACGCCACTTTTTTTAATACCTCTTACTGAAAGTGCTTCTTCTTTGTTATGTTTTTCTTGTAAATATGCTAGAACATCCCAATGTTTATCGGTTAATTCAATGTTATTTTCTTTAGCTATTTCTGTTCCAACGTCTTTTGTCCATTGTGAAAAGTCTTTTAAATAGCCTTGTTCGTTTCTGTTAATGTTTTCCATTTTTATTTAATTTTAGTTAGTATTTATTATTTTTCTATTTTTTTTCCTTTGGTACTCATATTTCTTCCTACAAAGGGAATTGGGATTCCTTTAAGTAACATATTCCAGTATATCCATCTAAACGCTAGTTTTCCCCAGTGATTTAATACACTCTCTTTTAATAATTTTAATGGTCCTATTCCTGCTATTGGAAAAGTTCCTTCAACAGGTTCTTGTTCATAATTAAAATCTATTAACAAGGCTTTATTATTTCCTGTTTCTATGAAACAATTTGCGTGACCATCAAATTCCTCTTTAAGTGGTTTTCCATCAATATAAAGTAAAATATTATCGGTTAGTGTTTCTGCTTGAAAATGCGCAACCGATCCCGCTTTTGATGCAGGTACATTAGTTGCATCGCCAATTACAAATACATTTTCATTATCTAATGATTGTAACGTATGATGATGCGTTGGTACAAAATTTAAATCATCTCCCATACCCGATTTTTCAATAACCGAATCGCCCATATTTGTAGGAACAGTCACAAGCAAATCATAGTCTATTTCTTTATCAATGTAATCTATCATTTTATTATTTTCATTGTCTACACGTTCAATAGCGAAATCTGTTTCAATTTTAATATTCTTTTCTTCTAATAAATAACTCAACGCTTTGGAACATTTTTCTTTAGTAAAAGCGCCATCCAAAGGTGTTACATAAACAATTTCTACTTTATCTCGAATGCCTTTTTTCTTAAAGAATGTATCTGCTAAAAAAGCGAATTCTAATGGCGCAACGGGACATTTAATTGGCATTTCAGTAATATGCACTACTAGCTTTCCTCCTTTCCATTCTCTTAACTTATTTCGTAAAGCCAAAGCGCCTTCGTAGGTGTAAAAATCAAATATATTTTTGTACCAATTATCACCTTTCATGCCTTCAATTTCTTCGGGAACAATTTTAGAACCTGTAGCTACAATTAAAATATCATACTGCAATGTTTCATTTTCTAATACAACTTTATTCTCTTTGGGGTATATTTGTTCAATCTTTTTCTGAACATAATGCACACCTTTTGGTATGAATTTTTTACCTACTTTTTTTACTTGATTTTCTGTATAAGTATCAAATAGGTAAAAATAAAAATCCTGGTTGGTAATAATGTGTTTTATATTGGTCTACAATGGTGATTTGCCATTCATTTTTACCAAGTTTTCCAACAAGGTGATTTGCCATCATTGTACCAGCAGTTCCTGCCCCTAATATCACTAAATTCTTCATAATTATGTCTTAAATATTTGACAATATAAATTTACGACATAACAAGAGTTATATATATGATATTTATCAGTTTGTGACTAGTGTTACATAAAAGCCTAGCAAGTTCTTTGGTTTGTAATACTTTTAATGAAAGGGCATAATTATCTTGAATTGGATAATTATGTTTTACGAATTTTATAAACAATCGTTTTAATATCGCTTTATATAATATAAAGCGATATTAACTGAAATTATTAACAAAGTCAAGTTTAATAAACTCAAAAAAAAACGTCCTCAAAATTTGAAGACGTTTGTTAATTCAAGCCCGCAAGCATGCGGGATTAGTTCAACTTACAATACTGTGTTCGTTTTTAAACGCCACACTATTGAGTTTCACTAATATCTATAATGTTCTGGTTTGTATGGGCCTTCAACCGCTACCGAAATATAATCGGCTTGATCTTTACGAAGCTCTGTTAATTCTACACCAATTTTTTCTAAATGTAAACGTGCTACTTTTTCATCTAAATGTTTTGGTAACATATACACTTCGTTTTTATATTTACCAGAATCATTCCATAATTCTAATTGTGCCAAAGTTTGGTTGGTAAATGAATTACTCATCACAAAACTTGGGTGACCAGTTGCACAACCTAAGTTTACTAAACGTCCTTCGGCTA
>CAZOQL010000143.1:0-3587 GCA_964582005.1 uncultured Flavobacteriaceae bacterium
AAGTTATCAAATAAATCAAATTAGTGATATTGAACGCTTAATTTCTAAGGTTGCCACTGGTAAAATAAATCCTCGTGAGGTTGTTTTATTAAAAGATTCACTCAAAGCAATTCATCCTATTAAAGAAGCTGCTGAGAAAAGTAGTAATACATCCTTATCGGAAATTGGAAAACAATTAGATACCTGCAACGCCATAATAAATGAAATATCTAGGGTTTTAAATGCCGAATCGCCAGTACATATTTCTAAAGGTAATGCGATTACAGATGGCGTAAATAAAGAACTGGATGAATTGCGTAATATCTCTAATTCAGGTAAAGAATATTTAAATACGATGTTGCAACGAGAAACCGAACATACAGGTATTACTTCTCTTAAAATAGCTTCAAACAACGTTTTTGGTTACTATATTGAAGTCCGCAATACACACAAAGATAAAGTTCCCGAAGAATGGATTAGAAAACAAACCTTGGTAAATGCCGAAAGATACATTACCGAAGAATTGAAAGAATACGAAGCAAAAATTCTAGGAGCCGAAGAAAAAATTGCCAAATTGGAATTTGATATATTCCAAAAATTAATTCAATTTTTACTACAATATATAAAACCAGTCCAAAAAAATGCAGCATTAATTGCCCAATTAGATTGCTTGTGTTCTTTTGCTAAAACAGCTGTCGATAACAATTATACACGACCTATTATAGATGAATCTACTGATTTAGAAATTAAAAACGGACGACATCCAGTAATTGAAAAGCAACTACCTATTGGTGAAGAATATATTGCTAACGATTTGGTTTTAAATCGAAATCAGCAACAATTAATAATGATTACTGGTCCAAATATGAGTGGTAAATCTGCCATATTAAGACAAACCGCATTGATTGTTTTGCTGGCACAAATGGGTTCTTATGTGCCTGCACAAAATGCACGTATTGGTATTGTTGATAAGATTTTTACTCGTGTTGGCGCAAGCGATAATATCTCTATGGGAGAATCTACTTTTATGGTAGAAATGAATGAAACAGCAAGTATTTTGAATAATTTATCCGATAGAAGTCTTATTCTTTTAGATGAAATTGGTCGTGGTACAAGTACCTATGATGGTATTTCAATAGCTTGGGCAATTGCTGAATATCTACACGAACATCCAACCAAAGCCAAAACATTATTTGCAACACATTATCACGAATTAAATGATATGAGTCAAACTTTTGAACGTATCCAAAATTTTAATGTTTCGGTAAAAGAATTGAAGGATAATGTGATTTTCTTACGTAAACTAGTTGCTGGTGGAAGCGAGCATAGTTTTGGTATTCACGTAGCAAAATTGGCTGGTATGCCTAATTTAGTTATTGCTAAGGCTAATAAAATATTAAAACGTTTAGAAAAAAACCATGCTTCAGACGACATTAAAGAAAAACTTAAAACAGTTGCCGAAGAAGATATGCAACTCAGCTTTTTTAAATTAGACGATCCTCTTTTAGAAGAAATTAAGGACGAATTAATTGCCGTTGATATTAATACTTTAACACCAATTGAAGCATTAATGAAACTCAATGAAATTAAACGAATGTTGGTAGGTAAATAAAAAATTCAATCCAACGCCGTTTATGACAACTCATCGGTAAGATATAACAATTCGGTTATCTCTATTTTTAAAAAAGTTACCTTTCACGTTACTTTGACATCAAATACACAAACGATGATTAAAGTAACTAGATTAAACAAACATTTTGGCAATTTAAAAGCCTTAAATAATATTGACTTATCCATTAAAAAAGGAGAAATATTTGGGCTTCTTGGTCCTAATGGTGCGGGAAAATCTACCTTAATAAACATTTTAAGTTCTGTTTTAAAAGCAGATTCTGGTACTGTTTTCCTTAACGGAAAGGATTTGAATTCCAACAGAACCAGTTGTAAAAATAGTATTGGTATTGTACCTCAAGAAATTTCGTTATACGATAATTTTTCTGCCTATGACAATTTATTGTTTTTCGGAAAATTATATGGTATTAAAACCAAAGAACTAAAAAAACGTATTGATGAAATTTTACAATTAATTGGTTTAGAAGATAGAAAAAACGATTTAGTTAAAACCTATTCTGGCGGTATGAAACGTAGAATAAATATCGCTGCAGCTATACTACATCAACCAAAAATTTTATTGATGGACGAACCAACCGTTGGTGTAGATCCTCAAAGTAGAAATCAAATATTTGAACTGGTTGAAACGCTTAATAAAAATGGTATGACCATTATTTATACCACGCATTATATGGAAGAAGTAGAGCGTCTTTGCACTACAATAGCCATTATGGATAAAGGAAACATTATAACACAAGGTAGTTTAGAAGAACTGCAAAACCAAAGTAAGGCTAAAGAAAAATTAGAGATTACTTTTACCGAAATCACTACCGAACATAAAAAAACACTTAGTGCTAATTGCAACTATCCAATAATTTTTACCGATAATAAAATGCAAGTTTTTTGCGACATTAAAAAAGATATTAATGACCTAATTGCAATGTGTATTGCTATGAAATTACATATTATTGGTATTTTTCAAGAAAAAATAACGCTAGAAACTATTTTTTTAGAATTGACTGGAACAAAATTAAGAGATTAACACAACCAACTAAATTATATAATTATGATACAAACAATAGCCTTAAAAGATTTAAAATTATTTTATTCCGATAAAAAATCGGTACTCATTACTTTTTTATTACCCATACTTTTAATAACACTTTTTACCTTTGCTTTTAGCAGCATGACAAGCAATTCAAATATAGGTTTGGTGCAAGCAGTTGCTGGCACTGCAATTATGATGTTACTTTTTAGTATTGCCGAAATTGGTGCTGGTTTGCTTGAAGAAAAAGAAAATGGCACTATAAAACGCTTACTATACGCGCCTATAAAACCAAGTGCAATTCTATTTGGAAAAATGATAGCTGCCTTAGTCATTGCTATTATACAATTAGTAGTAATGTTAGTATTTGCATGGTTGGCATTTGATCTACCCATATTTAAAGATGTGTTTTCTTTACTTATTTTATTGTTTGCTATAGCTTTTGCCGTAGCTAGTTTTGGTATATTTTTAGTAGCCATCGTAAAAACACGCAAACAATTAAGTGGTTTAAGTACGATGTTAATATTAACTATGTCTGCCCTTGGCGGAAGTATGGTTCCTTTATACGTGATGCCTGCATTTATGAAAAAAATTGCGGTAGTATCTGTCAATTATTGGGGTATTCAAGGGTTTTATGATATTTTTACTAGAGAACTTCCTTTTATAGAAATTGCACCAAGAATACTAGTTTTATTAGGTATTGGTTTGGTAATGAGCTTTATTTCTATTCAATTATTTAAAAAGAAATTTTTCAATCTTTAAAATGAATTCATTTCAGATTTTTTTAAAATCTGCATAAATATAAAACACCTCATTTTTAATTCCATTCGTAGGTAATAAAAAGCCTCACTATATAAATTATATAATGAGGCTTTTTTATATTTCAAAAAGAATCTAAATTTACATTTTCACAAACTTTTTATTAAGTATTTGTCCGTTTTCTAATTGTACTTTA
>CAZOQL010000144.1:0-3568 GCA_964582005.1 uncultured Flavobacteriaceae bacterium
CAGTGTAATCGCTATTTTTAAAAAGAAATGAATTATCTGCTTCTGGCACAAAAGAAGCACTGGCATTAATAGTAAAGTCAAACCCATATTTTTCATGCACTTTACCTGTGCTATACCAACCGCTATTTAAGTTATATATTAAACCTTTAAAAGCAGGTTGCATATATGAATCTAGATAAACTGATGCATCATTTTTTCCAGACGCAACAAGATTTTCTAAATTTTGAGCCTTAGCATTATAGCCAAACAAAAAAGTAATGAGTATATAAATACGCATTACTTTTAAAACTTTTAAGATAGGTTCTATCTTTTTCATTATTATTAGATTAATTTTTTTAAGATAGGTTTCGGTTATTAATTAAAAATCAATATTTGCATAAGTTGCATTTTCTTCAATAAATTTACGTCTTGGTGGCACTTCGTCACCCATAAGCATAGAAAAAACACGATCTGCTTCTGCACCATTTTCAATAGTCATTAAACGCATGGTTCTGTGTTCTGGATTCATTGTTGTATCCCACAATTGAATAGCATTCATTTCTCCCAAACCTTTATAACGTTGTATTGTTCCGCCACCAAATTTTTTCAATAAAGCATCACGATCGTCATTAGACCAAGCATATTCTTTTTGTTTTCCTTTTTTAACCAAATACAATGGTGGAGCAGCAACATAAATATTCCCATTTTCTATCAGTTCACGCATATAACGGAAAAAGAAAGTTAAAATTAGCGTTTCAATATGGCTACCATCAACATCGGCATCACACATAATAACTACTTTATGATAACGTAATTTAGTCACATTTAATGCTCTAGGGTCTTCTTCTGTACCAACAGTTACTCCAAGTGCGGTGTACATACTTCTAATTTCTTCGTTTTCAAAAACCTTGTGTTGCATGGCTTTTTCAACATTTAATATTTTACCACGTAATGGTAAAATAGCTTGAAAATTACGATCTCTACCTAATTTTGCAGTTCCACCAGCCGAATCTCCCTCAACCAAAAATATTTCACATTTTTCTGGATCAGACCAAGAACAATCGGATAATTTACCAGGTAAACCTCCGCCAGACATAACCGTTTTACGCTGTACCATTTCACGCGCCTTACTCGCAGCGTGTCTTGCTTGCGCAGCTAATATTACTTTTTGTACGATGATTTTAGCATCGTCTGGATGTTCTTCTAGATAATCGGTTAGCATTTCAGAAACTGCTTGGCTTACTGCCGAAGAAACTTCTCTATTCCCTAATTTAGTTTTAGTTTGTCCTTCAAATTGTGGCTCAGCAACTTTTACCGAAATAATTGCGGTTAATCCTTCACGAAAATCATCTCCAGCAATATCAAATTTTAAGCTCTTCAATAAGCCTGAATTCTCTGCATATTTTTTTAAAGTATGTGTTAAGCCTCTACGAAAACCTGATAAATGCGTTCCACCTTCGTGGGTATTTATATTATTTACATAGGAATGTAGATTTTCGGAATATGACGTGTTATACACCATAGCAACCTCAACAGGAATACCATTTTTCTCGCCTTCCATAGCAATTATAGTACTCGTTAACTGCTCACGTGTTGCATCTAAATATCTAACAAATTCTGTTAAGCCTTCGGTACTTAAAAATTCTTCATGAATAAAATTACCTTCATCGTCTTTTCTTCGTTTATCGGTAATTGTAATAGTTACACCTTGATTTAAAAAAGACAATTCACGCATACGCATAGAAAGCGTTTCGTAATTATAATCTATTTCTGTTTGAAAAATAGTATCATCTGCCTTAAAGGTAACCATGGTACCTCTTTCTTCGGTACTTCCAACAGTTTTTACAGGATATAATGCTTTTCCTTGCGAATATTCTTGTTCCCAAACTTTGCCATCTCTATATACGGTAGCTTTTAAAAGCGAAGAAAGTGCATTTACAACGGAGACTCCAACACCGTGTAATCCTCCAGAAACCTTATAAGAATCTTTATCAAATTTTCCACCAGCACCAATTTTAGTCATTACAACTTCCAATGCCGAAACTCCTTCTTTTTTATGGATTCCTACAGGAATACCACGCCCATTATCTTTTACCGATACAGAGTTGTCTTCATTTATAATTACCGAAATCGTATCGCAATGATCAGCCATTGCTTCATCAATAGAATTATCTACCACTTCATAAACCAAATGATGTAAACCTCTTACGCCAACATCACCAATATACATTGAAGGACGCATTCTTACATGCTCCATTCCTTCTAATGCCTGAATACTATCGGCACCATAATTATTTTTATCTTCACTCATATTTGTAGTGTGTTTTATCTCTATTTAATACAAGAAACAAATATAAGTAATTGACTAGTTTAATAGAGGAAACGATATAAAATGTTTAGCGAAGTTATTAACAACTAAAAATCCACTTAACCCTTTTATTTGCAAGGTGTTTAGCTTAAATTATTAAATATATTTTGTAGTATCTTTTCTTCCTTTTCCCATTGTAATTCTACACGTGCTTTTTTTAAGTTTTTTTGCAAAGCTTCCTTTTCCTTACTTTTCATTTTTACAATTTGGGTTGCTAAAGCTTTTGGATTGCGATTAGTGATTATTTCGCCAATTTTATATTTCTCTACAATAGCTTTCATTTCGGGTAAATTAGATACTAAAACAGGGATATTTGCGTGAATATAATCAAATAATTTATTAGGTAATGCATATCTGTAATTTAAACCTAAATCTTCTTCTATACTAATACCAATTGTTGCTTTTGGAGTGATTTTTTTTAATTCGGATGGTGTTTTTTTACCTAAAAAGAAAACTTTGGAACTTAAATTTTGCTGCTCTACTTTATTTTTTAAATTGGTTAAAATATCACCATCACCAATAATATGAAATGTGTAATTTTCTAAATAGGACATTGTATCTATCATTAATTCCAAACCTCTACCTAAATTAACCGCACCTTGGTAAATAATAGTCTTTACTTTTTCGTCTTTGTTCTTTTTTCTTAGCGCTGACTTCTCTAAAACAGGAAGATTGCGAACGACTTTAAAATCAGTTTTATATTTAGTGTTATAATAATTGGCAATAGAATCACAAACTGTATAGGCGTTTTTTAATTTTGGTAAAATGTTTTGCTCTAATTGCAACCAAATATTTTGTGTTTTTGGCCGGTTAACAAGTTCAGGTACTTCAGTAAAAAGCTCATGACTATCATAAACTAATTTCTTTTTTTGTACTTTGGATACTAGGTAGTTTGACAATAAAGTGTCTAGATCATTAGACAATAAAATATTTTTCTTTTTAAAGAATAAATAAAAAAACAATCTAACATTATACTCGGCATAAAACAAAAACCCTTTATTAAAAAATAAATCGATACGATGTGTTTTATAATCTCGCTCTAGCGGAAGACTATTTTCTAATTTTCGACCTACTAACAGTATTTCATAACCAAAATCATGTAACGAAGTACAAACTTTATGTACTCGTTGATCATTAGTTAAATCGTTAGTAACGGAAACTATTATTTTTTGCAAATGTATTGGTTTTTAGCAAAAATAGTGAATTTATTAAGGTTATTGC
>CAZOQL010000145.1:0-3507 GCA_964582005.1 uncultured Flavobacteriaceae bacterium
TTATGGTAATTATTACGAATCTTTATTACAATATAAAATAGGAGTCTCTTTTGAAAGTTTTGAACTTAAAAAACCATTAATATTATGGATTAATGATGGCTTAATGGCAATTTTCTTTTTTCTAATTGGTTTAGAACTTAAAAGAGAATTACTAGTTGGAGAAATAAATTCATTTAAAAAAGCTGCGTTCCCATTAATGGCGGCTTTAGGAGGTGTAATTGTACCTATAATTTTGTATTTGGCTTTAAATCAAAACCCAGATACTGCCAAAGGTTGGGGAATACCAATGGCCACAGATATTGCATTTGCTTTAGCCATACTTAGTTTATTGGGTAAAAGAGTTCCGTTAAGTTTAAAAGTGTTTTTAACTGCTTTTGCAATTATTGATGATATTGCCGCTGTTATTGTAATTGCGGTATTTTATAGTTCTAATGTCAGTATTGAATTGTTAAGTTATGGTTTAGGCTTAATTATGTTACTAGGTTTACTTTATCACTTTAGAGAATATTCTTTAGAACTTGGATTAGTATTGGCTATTATTATTTGGTTTTTATTTTTAAAATCAGGTATTCATCCAACAATTGCAGGGGTGCTTTTAGCATTCACAATACCCATCAACAAGAAAATCAACTTAAAACATTTTACAGATAACCTTATTGCAATTACAGATAGAATAGAAAATGTAGCAGGTGTCGATAACGAAAAGCACATACTAACCAAAGAAGAAATGAATTGTATAGATAATTTAGATGATTTAACTTCGGAGGTCATATCACCATTACAACATTTAGAACACAAACTGCATAGTATTACTGCGTATTTTATCTTACCTGTTTTTGCTTTTGCAAATGCTGGCGTTGTCATAAATGCAAATTATGATTATGATTATGCCTTAATGACTTCCATTATAATTAGCTTATTTGTAGGTAAGTTTGTTGGTGTCATACTCTTCTCTTATGTAGGTATTAAATTAAAAATAGCCGAACTACCAATAGGATTAAAATTCAATCAAATTGTTGGTATTGCAGCAATTGCAGGAGTTGGTTTTACAATGTCTATATTTATAGACCATTTAGCCTTTGCAGGAAGTGAAAGAAGTATTATTTCAGCAAAAATAGGTATTATAATTGGCTCATTAATTTCTGGAATTGTAGGATATACTATTTTAAGATTAACTAGTAAAAGTGATAAAGCATGATATTATTTCCACCAGAACTTATTATAGTAAATAAATCTAAAATAAAAGAGATTGATGATAAAGTAAAAGCTGTATACAGAAATGTGACTTTTAGTCGAAAAATTTCTTCCAAAAAATTATTAGATTCTTTTACTAATAGTACCAATAGTTTAACCGAATTATTGAGTATGAAAAATGCGCAAATGGAAGCGCAAAATGATGCCGAATTAAAAACATATCATAAAAATTTACGAAAAACCATTATTTATATTTTAAATGAAATTAAAAGTGGAACTTCGTTCACTAAAGAAATTCAATTATTTCAACTCTTTAGACTTTTATCACCCGAAGCTTATAGATTGCATCCTAATAGATATAGAGACACCTTGGTACTTATAGGGAACCATATTTGCCCAGACTCTAATGAAATACCTAATCTAGTATCTCAATTGTTTTATAATGTAGCACAAATTGAACAACCAATTATTAAAGCCATTTATTTTCATCACGAATTAATACGGATTCATCCTTTTATTGATGGTAATGGTAGAGTAACAAGAGTTGCACAAAATTGGATATTAATGTATAACTTATATCCGCCAATCTTTATTAAAAATAAAAAGAAAAAAAAGAAATATGTTAAAGCATTAAGTCGTAGTTTTGATAGTCTTAGAGATATAGATCCTATTTGGAATGAAAATATAGAAGATTTTTTTGAACAAGAATTAAATAGAATCTTAAAAAACGTGCAACTCATTTTAGATAACATGAAAATTAATAGTTAAAAATGGTAAATACAGCAATTAAATACTTTGAAAAATTTGTAATTATATCGTTAACTTTTCTAATGGGAGTTGTCGTAATTGCCTCTACCGTAGAACTCGTATATGCGTTGTATTTAGACTTTTTTGTAAGACCTCACGAACATAATTTGTTAATTAGTTTAGACGAATTAAGTGAAGTCTTTGGCTTGTTTTTTAATGTTTTAATTGGCTTTGAATTATTTGAAACCGTTAAAATGTACTTAAAAGACAATGTGTTTCACGCAGAGTTAATCCTACTAGTTGGGTTAATTGCCGTATCAAGAAAAGTAATTTTATTAGATTATCAATCTATGGATGCAATTAGCATTATGGGTATTGCCCTTTTAATAGGAACAATAACTGGTGGATATTACCTGCTTAAAAAATCACACCAACATAATTTAAAATAGGAAAAATGAAACACAAACAAATCAGCATCGTACTATTAGTAATTACAGCAGTATTATTATTACTAACGTCTTGTGAAACTAAGACGTCAGAAAAAGTTGAAGAGAAAATAGAAATTTTACCAGCTCACCTCATTAATCGCATAGATGTAAACGAGTTAGAAATTTTAGAGATTGATAATTGTGAATATATCTTTTATAAAAAAAGCCCAAATAGAAATATGGGGTTTGGGTTTATGGCTCACAAAGGAAACTGTAAAAACCCTATTCATTATTATAGTAGAAATAAAAAAGAAAAATAGCTCTTGTCAGGATAAACTCATGCTTTTGAGAGTTGAAATTCAACCTTTCTAGCGTTAATAATCATTGTAAATATAACGCAATAGGTTATCTGAAAATTTAAAAAAAATATAAATTTAGGTCTATAGTTTTATTACTACTTAATTAATATTTTGCCTTAAATAAAAAATGAAAGAAAGAAAAACAACCAATTTCTTGTTACTAATAATAGCAATACCTGTAGTGTTTTATATTTTAAAACTACTATCCTTCATATTCATACCATTGGCATTTGCCTTATTTATTGCCATCATATTTTATCCTTTAATACGATGGTTGAGTAAGAAAAAAGTACCTAAACCTATAAGTTTATTCCTTGTCATATTAATTATAGGTGTGTTTTTTAAACTAACAGGCGAATTAATTCAGCTATCTAGTAAAGAAATTATAAATTCAGACAAAGGCTTATTTACAAAAGCCGAAATAAAATTAGAAACGTTAATAATACCAATAGAAGATTTTTTTGGTATTGAACGTATTGAAGGTAAAAGTATAACGCTACATTATGTACAAAAAATGGATTTAAGTAAAACTTTTGGCTCTACTTTAGAGACCATTAGCTCAACAATTACCAAAACATTTATGACATTTTTCTTTGCTATTTTACTGCTTGCAGAGTCCTTAAATTTACATAAATTATTAAATACAACATTAATACGTAAAAAATATTCTTCCGTTAAAGTATTTATAAAAATTGAAAAAGATATTATTACTTTTATTAAAGTAAAATTTATTGTTAGTTTTTTTACAGGTTTAGGTTTTACTTTGACTTGTTATTTTT
>CAZOQL010000146.1:0-3503 GCA_964582005.1 uncultured Flavobacteriaceae bacterium
TAAATAATGTAAGTATCTACCCAAATCCAGCAAATGATTTTATAAAAATAGAAAGTATAAAAAACATTAAAAACATTGTTATTTATAATCTAACAGGTCAAAAAATTAAAAATTTCCAAGTTAAAAACTCAAACATTAACACAATTAATACCTCTAATTTAAATAGAGGGTTTTACTATTTAGAAATTACTACTGAAAAAGAAAAAATTATAAAAAAAGTAATTATTCAATAACTATGGCTAACAAAAAATATACATAATTGTGCTTTTTGTACTATCTTGTACAAAGTTTTATGATTAAATTGGTATTAGTTAAGTTTTAACTTTAATACTCCATTGATAGGTAAAAGAAGATACTTTTTCTCCTTTTTCATTGAAACCTTCTGATTTTAAATTAAAAGTTTGTCCTTCTTTAGTTGCAATAGCTTTGGTTATAGCATTGGCTATTTCTTGACCATCGTTACATGAAAATGTAATTTTTCCAGTAGCTTTTTTTAAAAAATCACCACTTTGATGTGTTACTAGCATCGAAATTTTCTTACCACTAGAAGCAATGTGTTTCATCACCAAAACACCAGTTGTTAACTCGGATGCCATTCCTTGCACTGCCCAATAGATGGATCTAAACGGATTTTGACTTGCCCATTTGTATTTTACGGTTGCTTCTACTACAGTATCACTTAATTTGCTAACGCGCACTCCTGTAAAGTAGGCAGCAGGAATTTTAAATAATAGATATTTATTCATGTTTTTAACCGTAAATTTTGGCATAAGTCTTTTGTTTAGTATTAAAGATGACCAAAATAAGCTAAAATTATAAGTGTTGCAAATGTTAAGAAAACGTTAAAGTATAGTACTATGTATAGCAAAGTACTATGTCTTTGTTACTTTTGCTGTGTAAAAGATACAAATAGATGTAATATGAACACAAATAACATGAAAAATTTAGCTTTTTTAACACACCTTTCTGGATTTGGAGGTTTTATATTTCCGTTTGGAAGTATTGTCATTCCACTTATAATTAGAGAAACAAAAAAGGAAGAAAGTAAATTAATTGATCAGGTTTCAAAAGATGTGGTAAATTTTAATATAAGTTACATGTTATATACCTTTATATTAAAATTAAGTATTATTCCGTTTTTTGTAGGCTCTTTTTTTGGAGAATTTAGAAATTTAACTAATTATGACAATATGGATTTTTACTTTAACTACAATTCCAATCATTTTTTTGGTTTTGTAAGTATTGCTTCAATACTAAGTGTTATGGCAATTATTAAAGCGATTTTAATTATTCAAGCTACTATAAAAACAAATAATAACGAAACGTATAAATATCCATTTACTATAAAATTTATTAACTAAAACCAAACCAAGTTATGATAAAATTAATAATCAGATTGCTATTAAATATATTATCCTTAATAGGAATGATTCTATAAATATAAAATAAATGAAAATAGAAAACACAAAAGCACAAATGCGAAAAGGCATTTTAGAATATTGTATTCTCTCTATATTACAAAGAGGTGATGCGTATACTTCCGAAATTCTTTCGGTATTAAAAGATGCCAAATTATTGGTGGTTGAAGGTACTATTTATCCGCTTCTTACTCGTTTGAAGAATGCGGGTTTGTTATCTTATCGTTGGGAAGAATCCACTTCAGGACCGCCAAGAAAATATTATGAATTGACTGAAACAGGTCAGTTATTTTTAAAAGAATTACAGACTACTTGGGGCAATTTATCTAGTGCTGTAAATAAGGTTACTAAAGTTAAAAACAACTAAATCAAAATAAAATGAACAAGACAATAAATATAAATTTAGGCGGAGTTTTCTTTCATATTGATGAGCAAGCATACCAAAAACTGCATAAATATTTAGATGCAATACGTAAATCACTTAGCGATGATCCCAAAGGAAAAGACGAAATTTTAACAGATATTGAAATTCGAATAGGTGAAATTTTAGCCGAAAAAATTACCGATGTTAGGCAGGTAGTTAATGAGCAAGATATTAATAATATTATTGAGGTAATGGGTAGACCCGAAGAATACGCTGGCGATGAAGATATATTTAATGAAAATTCTTCCTATAAAACAAAAAAGAAAAATAAAAAATTATATAGAGATACTAAGGATAAATTTTTAGGTGGTGTTTCTTCAGGTTTATCTCATTATTTTGGTATGGATGTAATTTGGATTCGTTTGGCTTGGCTTATCTTATTAATTGTTGGTTTTAGTGTGATATTGTATCCGATTTTATGGATTTTATTACCAGAGGCAAATACCACTTCCGAAAAATTAGAAATGGAAGGCGAACAAGTAACTATTTCTAATATTGAACGCAAAATAAGAACGGAATTAACCAATGCATCTAATATGGTTAAAGATGGTATTGAAGACGTAACCGAACATGTTAAAAACGCAAAATACCAAAGTAAAGTACGTACAGGTTTACAAGAAATTATCGATTTGTTTGGACGTGTTTTTACTGCCATATTTAAAGTGACAGGCAAATTTATTGGCGTATTATTATTAATCATTTCGGCAGCAACTTTATTGGCGATTTTAATAGGTGGTTTTTCTTTAGGAAGTGTGGAATTTTTAGGGATAGGTGATGATATAGCACAATATCCGCCATTTTTTTATAATTCTCAAATGCCAATTTGGTTACTAACTATATTTGCATTTTTTGCTATTGGAATCCCATTTATTTTACTTTTTTTATTGGGTTTACGAATAATATCTTCTAAAGTAAGTTCTTTTTCTAGAACTACGAATTTATCCTTATTGGGTATTTGGTTGTTGTCCATTATGAGTTTGGCATTTGCAGGTATTGAGTATGCAGCTTTAGATGCAAGTCATTTTAATAAAATAGAAAAGATGAATTTGTCTATAACACTACAAGACACGTTGCAAATTAATATGAAAGCACATGATAATTTTGAATTGCGCCGTTATTACAATAATCAAACTGTTTTTATCAATGATATAGAACAATTTTATGGTACAAATGTTCGTTTGGATATTCGCGAAAGTAATACTGGTAAAAGTTATGTTAAAATAAGTAAAGAAGCCTTTGGATCTTCTAGAAGAAAAGCAAAATTACATGCCAATAAGATGAATTATACATTAGACACCATTCAAAATAACCTTTTATTAGATGCTTATTTTATATCTAATAGAGAATTAAAATTTGGTAAATATTCACGACATATCAATTCTCGTCAAAGTATGAAATTGGTTGTTTATATACCTAAAGGTCAAATTATATACTTGGATAAATCAACTAAAAATTTTCTAAAAAGTGTCGATAATCTACAAGATGTTTATGATAAAGAGATGATAAAGCACTATTATAAAATGACCGATAATGGTCTAGATTGCTTATCTTGTGACGATAAATTAAGCAATCCATAAACAATATGAATTAGAAATTAAAAGAGACACTTTTTAAGGTGCCTCTTTTAAATTTATTATAATTGCTGTTTAGGCACTATCATA
>CAZOQL010000147.1:0-3480 GCA_964582005.1 uncultured Flavobacteriaceae bacterium
TCCGTTTTGATCTTTCGGAGTAGAGAAATACCATAGAATATCAACAATTAACTCGGGGTTACTTTTGTATTTGTTTGTAAATTCTGGTTGTTTAAATAATTGATGCAAGGCTTTCATTTTGTCAATCTTCAGAATATTTACCACAATTGAAGGACCTATTATTTCTTTAACTTCATTTTTTGTTAAACCATTTTCTAATAACGAAAGGTTATTAGTTTGCTCTGTTAAAAATGAATTGAAAGTGTCATAGTTTTTTTGGATAGGTTCTTGAGCGTAAGAATAAAAATAAAAACTAATAATACCTTTTTCATAATGACTAAAGTGCAAATAAATAACTATTTTTTATCAAACCACACAAAACTATAGCCTAGTAATGCAGTTGTAAAATCTGCACCGCTGCCTGTATAAAGCCCATTTGTAATAGATGCTTTTAGAGAACTTTGTTTTCCAACTTTATATGAAGCTGTTGCGCCATACTTAGAATTTTTTTGATTGTTGTTTTTCGGAATATTATTTACTGATGTTTCTCCCCAAGCTACTTGACCAACAGAAGCTGACACCCAAAATTTTGGATTAAAAATATAAGCAGCATGTAATTGCGTGCTTAATAATGGTTTTTGGTTTAAAGTATTTCCGTTGAAAAAAGACTTGTTTTCAGTAAAAAACCAAGAATCAACATGTAGCTCTAAAATAAATTTTTGAGTAACAGCATAAGAACTAGCTAGTTTTATTTGAAAACCCCATCGGTTTGAGCCTAAGTTTATGAGTTTGGTGTCGTCGTATTTTCCAAAAGGAGCCTTTACTTTAAATGCAGTTCCTAATTTAAATTTTTTCTTTTTATGCTTGGCAAAATCTTTTAGAGCTAAAGGCTCTACACCAACTAAAATCATAGAGACTCTAAAAGAAAAATCGTTAAACCCGCTTCTATTTGCAGTGGTATCTACATTTGAAACCAATGCATTTAAACTTCCAAAAGAATAGGGCGCAACAACATTAAACTTCCCCAATTTGTTAAAGAGTTTAAAACTGCGGCCATAAAACACTGCTAAAGTGTTCATTTTAGCATTTAGGTTTTCAATTTCTTGTGCGTTTAATAAAACATTACCTGAAGAATACGCGTAAACAACCCCTGCAAAATTAGTTTTTAAAGGAACTGATGATAAAAACCTTGGCTCTAAGTCTTGAGCGTATGACTTTTTACTATAGAAGCAAAGCGATACTAAAAATAAGATTAGAATTAAGTGTTGTGTTATTTTCATTATGACTAAACTAAGAAAAAATCGTTAAAGTATTATGAATAGGATAATTAATTTTAAAGCATTTATACTAATTGAAGTTACAATAAATGATATTAATTATTTGTAACTAATATTTTTTTAGTAATTAAAATATCCGAAGTAGCTAATTTAATATTAACGAAATATATCCCAGGACTTAAATTTTCGGTGCTTATTTTGTGTTTAGATTTAGTCGTTAATTGTTGTTTATTCATCATCAATCTTCCACTTACATCATACAATTGAAAATCTCTAATTCCTAAAGAATCTGGGTTTAGAATAACAATTTCAGAACCTCCATTGTTTTGATAAACGAGTAACTTGCTTTTTAATTTATCACCAACATCTAATAGTATTTTGTGATTTACAAAAGTGATTTCAAAACGTTTATCGTGGTATTTTGCGTCTAAATAAAATTCAACATCTTGTTTTTTAAGGTCGTAATAAACATCGTTTTCTATATCATGTAGATAAATTGGCTCACTCTCATCAAAATTTTGAATATCGATACTTCTAAAATTTACCATTTGAGCAGAAGATAAATAAATTGTTAATGGAATTTTTAAACCGATGTCATATTTAAATGCTTGTGCAACCATTACTCCTTCATCAGAAATCCAATACGCATCATTATACAAACCCGAAACGCTTTTTGACTCCAGCCCTCTATCAAAACCAGGCGTTGCGCTATCATGAAACGTTTGCACTAATTGGCGTGTATAGACATCATCAAAATCAACATTTACACGAAAACGCTTGTAAGGTTCTGGCACAATACTAAAACCTAAATCGTTGTATTTAATTAGGGTTTCATTTTTAGAAACGGTTGCTTCTGAAGGTTTACCATTCTTTTTTGTAGTGCTGTTTTTAAAATATTCACTCTCTCCTAATTCTAACTTCTGAAACGCTCTCATAGAATTTGTAAATCGTACTGTTCCATTAGTCCTCCCTACAATCATAAAACCTTGCCCTATGGGTGCATATCTAAATACTTCTTTACTGCCAGCTATTCGTGTTACTGAACCATTATATGTTCCATCATCTTGAAAAGTGTAAAACGTTGCGGCTGTAAATGTTTCCGTTACTCCATCAGAAGTTATTGTATAGGTTGCATAACCACCTTGATAATCTTTTTGATAATGTGAATTTGGTGTTGGGTCTTGCTCCCAAAAATACAGAGTCCCATCCATTGCTGTTATATTGGGTGTATCATGTATAAACTCTAGGTAATCTAAAGCAGAAGGATACGGATTGCCAACCAATGTAAAATTTTCATCAGCTACTCCTACGGTAATTGTACCCGTATTTGGTTTGCCTCTAAAATCATATAATTGATTACTACCTGAACCGCTTGTACCTTTCATTGTAAATCCGTAACCTGCTGGTAATTCACCAATTTCTTCAAATTGATCCCATTCCGCGTAATTAGCGCCCGCATTAAAAGAATACAGCCAATAATCTGCAATAACTAATGGGTTGGACGAACCGTCGTAACCAGGAGTGTAGTTTGCTAATTGACTTGTGATTGGAGCAGTTGTTACATCGTAGAATACATTATTTGCTATAAAACCTCTATTAACACTATTATCATCATCATTATTACCAACCGGTGACGCCCAATAACTGTGCGCAAATTCATTAGTTACACCACTTTGATACACACTCAATTGCCCTATACCAGAATTACCTGTAACACCTGCACCTTGTATTAATTGTGCGCCATCACGTAAATAAAAATAATCCCCAGAGTTATTTAATTTAAGATCATCTTCAACAAAAACTACAATATCTTTTGCGAAAATATAATGACTGTTTGTAACGGTTAATTGCGCAACAGACATGTTAAAAGCCATTATTAAAGCCAAGAAAGAGATTGTTTTTTTCATTTAATAAAAAATATTTCTGCAAATATAGTAAATATACCCGTTATGCATTTAAATAATGCTAATTTTCAAATTATTTAGATTTCTATCAAAGACAAATTTATTGCTGTATTGAATAACTGTTAATGACGTTAATTTAGATAGTATTCTTGTCTTAAAGCCTTGAAATGATTTAGAATAATTACGTCGTATCATAAAATTGGTCTCAAAGTTGTGAAGATAAAGTTTCTATTCGTTTTCTATTCTTTCTGAAAATGTAAGTTTATTTTTTGTAATTATGTTGGTTTTTCCGCATTGGAACTTCCAGTTTTATTTGCTTA
>CAZOQL010000148.1:0-1731 GCA_964582005.1 uncultured Flavobacteriaceae bacterium
CAATCGTCTTTATCTCTTTCTAGAAGCGTGATTTTATCTATTACGTGCATGCCAGAAATCACCTCGCCAAAAACGGTATGTTCAAAATTTAAATGATGACCTCCTTTTTTATTTTGGATAAAATAGAACTCAAATGGAGTAGATATTTTATTTGGGTTGTTTTCCCAATCTCTAGCAGCAGCAATAGCACCTCTTTTGTGCTTTCTGTTTTTTCTAAACTCGGAAGGTAGTTTATATTGTTTGTATTTATTACGAAAATCTACTGTTTTTTGTAGTTCAGAATCTCCGCCTTGCGCAATAAAGTTAGGTACAACTCTGTGGAAACAGGTTGTGTTAAAATAGCCTTTTTTAATCAAAAAAATAAAATTAGCCCTATGAATTGGCGTGTTTGTATAAAGTAAAATTTTAATATCACCTAATCGAGTTTTAAAAATTACTTTGGTTTCAAGATTTTGTTTGCCATACTCCGTAAAAAAAGCAATGGTATTTAGATGATTTAAGGAGTCTAAATTCTTTTTTAAAATGATTTTTTTTACTATTTTTTTTGGGAAAACTATTGCTTTTTTGGACACATCCTTTTTGCAAGAATAAATTAGAATAAATGATAAAAACACTACAAAATGGAACTTTGTTTTCATTACTTTTTAATTATTTCAGCTAATAATTTTTTGGCTCGTAGTAGTTTCACCTTTATGTTATTCATTGGTTCATTTAGTTCATTTGCCATTTCTTTGTAGGTCATTTCTTGAAAAAAACGCAATTGAATTATTTCTTGGTAATGTGGTTTTAACTTTTTAATATAGGCAAGTAATTTTGCTAAGTTTTGCGCTGTAATTATTTTGTCTTCTGCCGATGGTGACTCGTCTTTAATGTCAAACACCGTATTATTTTCTTTATGGATAGAAATTGTAATCTTTTTTTGTTGACGAAGATGGTCAATAAATATGTTTTTAGAAATGGTAATAAGCCATGTTTTAAACGTGTAATTTTCATTATACGTAGTAAGTTTGTCAAAAGCTTTTGCAAAAGTTTTGATGGTAATATCTTCCGCTTCACCTTCGTTTTTTGTTTTTTCTAATTGAAAATGATATACATCTTTCCAAAAAGTGTTCAATAAGGTTTTATAAGCTATTTGACTACCCAATTTGGCCTCATTAATTGTTTTTTGAATGTTAGATTTTGATACCATATTATTTTACGACCACTTAATTGGTTTAGATATTAAATTTGTGATAAATATACGCAAATGAACTAGAATCAAAAATAATTCCAAAAAAGGTATAAAAGGAATTAAATCTTTTTCGTTTAATTTTTTAGCAGCTAAACCAATAAGCACATATTGTATGATTAAGCGTAATGTAAATAAAAAACTAACTATTTTAAATGGATAATTACCTATTAAAAAAAAGAAAAACAAGAACCAAAATAAAAATTGTGTTATAAAAAACAAGCCTAATAAAATTTGATGTATTTTTTTATAGGATGTGGCTGTAGTTATATGTCTTCTTTTCTGGTATAACCACCTTTTAAAGCTAGTATGCGGTTTCGAAATAGTAAAACTGTTTACAGAAAAAACACAACTAACATTTTGATTGTAAGCAGATTGATTGACAAATAAATCATCGTCACCAGATGTGATATGTGTATGTGAAGAAAAGCCTTTAGTACTTTGGAATGTTGATTTTGTATATCCTAAATTTCTACCAACTCCCATATAAGGTATGCCTTTTA
>CAZOQL010000148.1:1831-3383 GCA_964582005.1 uncultured Flavobacteriaceae bacterium
ATCATTTTCTTTTTGAAATTTTTCCATAACCTCTAAAGTACTATCGGTAGAATGGTCATTGACCATAATAATTTCAAAATTCGAGTAATTTTGATTTAGTATAAAAGGTAAAAAACGCTTTAAATTTTCCGCTTCATTTCTAGCGCATATAATTACTGAAATTGGTAATTTAGAAAGTGTTTTAGTTAAAGGTTTTTTTATAACAAATTTAACAAAGAAAAATAAATAATAAAATAATTGGATAAGCACAACAAATATAAATAAATAAAGCACTAGTTTATTATTTTAATTAATAATAGGTGTGACTTTGTTATCTAAATTAGTAGAGCAGCCATTTTCATTACCACAACCACAAGTTATCCCTTTTTCTAGCATTTTTACGTTTTTTCCAGCGCAAGTGCCATCAAATTTTCCGTCTTTTTTTGCCCAAATTTTAATGGCAATTCCTGCGAATGCTAAGCCTAATAATACACTTGAAATAAGTATTAATTTAAACATGAAATTATTATTTTTAATTACGAGCAAAGGTACAAATTATCCTATTACTGTAATGTAATTGTTAATAAAATTATGGGCATAATAGTAAAAAGCAATTATAATTTGTTAAATTTAGCAAATATTAACTTAAAATTATAAGAAAATGAAAAAATTATTTGCCGAATTTTTCGGTACGTTTTGGTTGGTTTTTGGAGGCTGTGGTAGTGCTATTTTTGCAGCTGCTTTTCCAGAACTAGGCATTGGTTTTGCTGGTGTGGCGCTAGCGTTTGGTTTGACTGTGTTAACAATGGCTTATGCGGTTGGGCATATTTCTGGTGGGCATTTTAACCCAGCAGTTTCTTTTGGATTATGGGCTGGCGGAAAATTTGACGCCAAAGATTTAATTGGCTATATAGCAGCGCAATTAGTAGGAGCAATTGCTGCAGCAGGAATGTTGTACCTTATTGTTTCAGGTAAAGAGGGTTTTACCGATGTTGGTGGCTTTGCGGCTAATGGTTACGCAAATTTATCTCCTGGAGGATTTAGTATGCAATCGGCTTTTATAGCAGAATTTTTATTAACGATGTTTTTTCTACTCATTATTTTAGGAAGTACAAATGAAAGAGCGCCAAAAGGTTTTGCACCAATTGCAATAGGCTTAGCTTTAACTCTAATACATTTAATAAGTATACCAATTACCAATACATCGGTAAATCCTGCACGCTCTATGAGTCAGGCTATTTTTGCTGGTGGCGAATATTTAACACAATCTTGGTTGTTTTGGGTTGCACCAATTCTTGGAGCGATTGTAGCTGGTTTGATCCACAAAGCTCTGTTTGATGAAGAATAAATAAATTTTTTAATTTGATTTTAAAGAGTCGTCTGAAAATTTTATTTTTAGACAACTCTTTTTTTATTAAGATGCTATTAGAATAAAATTATTTATTTTTAAAAATCTATGTAAAATTACTTTGAAAAGCGTTAGATATTTGTATTTTTGGAGTTCTTAATTCTACTGATAAGTGTCCAATTATTTAGCAAATTTAAACGAGTCTCAAAAACAAGCTGTTTTACA
>CAZOQL010000149.1:0-3372 GCA_964582005.1 uncultured Flavobacteriaceae bacterium
GTTCTTTTTTTATTTTTTTTGTTGGTTTAGATTATTTTTTTGAATATATTTTTAAAAAAAATTTATTTATAATATAATAAGTAGATTATTTTTATGAATAAATATGTTTTTTAATTGATTTTTTTGATAAAACATACCCGTTTCCATTTGAAAAACTTTGGTGCCAATTCCATAGGGGCTTTCCGAAAGACCAGGTCTTTTTGAATTAATAACCTCGGTATATTGGGCATTAATATTTTGTAGACTAAATAGAACTATTAGGGTAATAAAAACATTTTTCATAGAGAATAGATATAATATTTGGTAAATATAATATTTTATAATTTTTATAACGTTTAAATTAAAGTCAAATTGTTATTTTTGAATAAAATTTGAAATTATAATGGGTTTATTAAGAACAATTGTATTTATAGTATTAATATATTATGTATTAAAAATCATAGGTCGTTATGCACTTCCTTTTTTCATAAAAAGGTTTATGGGTAAAATGGAGGATAAAATGAAACAACAACAGCAAGGTTTTGAAAAAAAAGAAGAGGTGAATATTGGCGAAACGGTTATTGATAAAAAGCCGAAAAATAATACGAGCAATAAAAATGTTGGAGAATATATAGATTATGAAGAGGTTGAATAATTAAATTTACAATGTATAAAATGAAAAAATACCTACCATATTTAATTACATTTATTGTTTTTGTAGTCGTTTCGGTTACTTATTTCTCTCCTATTTTAGAAGGAAAGCAGATCTCACAAAGTGATATACGACAATTTAAAGGTTCGTCTAAAGAGATTGCCGATTATAGAATTGCAAACAATAAAGAACCTTATTGGACAAATACTTCTTTTGGCGGAATGCCTGCGTATAAAGTTAGTGCCTATTACCCGAATAATTACATAAGTATTTTAGATGAAGCTCTTCGTTTTTTACCAAGACCAGCTGATTACTTGTTTTTGTATTTTTTTGGCTTTTTTATCTTATTATCCGTATTTAAAGTAGAATGGAAATTAGCTATTTTGGGTTCGCTTTCCTTTGGCTTTTCCACTTATTTTATCATAATTTTAGGCGTTGGTCATAATGCAAAAGCACATGCAATTGCTTATTTTCCGATAGTACTATCTGGAATTATTTTAGTATTTAAAAAGCGATATTTATTAGGGTTTGTTATTACTTCTTTAGCAATGGCATTAGAGATAAATGCAGGTCATCCACAAATGACCTATTATTTATTGTTTATGGTACTATTTCTTGGTCTGGTATATTTAGTAGATGCATTTAGAAAAAAACATGTTTTACATTTTATAAAAAGTGTGGCTATTTTAGTAACAGCTGTTGTGTTAGGAGTTGGTATGAATGCCACTAATTTATTAGCAACAAAGCATTATGCAAAAGACAGTACACGTAGTAAAAGTGAATTAACCATAACACCAGATGGAAGGCAAAAAGAACCAACTTCTGGTTTAGATAAAGCTTATATAACCGAATACAGTTACGGTTTTTTAGAAACATTTAATCTGTTTATACCACGTTTTATGGGTGGAGGAAGTAGTGAAAATATTGGTAAAAATTCAAAAACGTATACCTTTTTAAAAGATTCCGTTGGGCATAAACAAGCAAAAGGTTTTGTTGAAAATGTGCCAACTTATTGGGGTAAACAACCTTTTGTTGGTGCACCAGCATACATAGGTGCAGTGCTTATTTTTCTTTTTGTTCTTGGTTTATTTTTAATTAAAAATAAGTATAAAACTTGGTTAGTTACTGCCACTATTTTTTCTCTATTAATGAGTTATGGTAAAAATCTTAATTTTTTAACAGATTTCTTTATAGATTACATACCACTTTATAATAAATTTAGAGCGGTAACTTCCATTCAAGTAATTGCAGAATTGGCAATTCCATTACTTGCTATCTTGGCTTTAAAACATTTTTTTGATACTAAAGTAACGAAAGAAGTAAAAATTAAAGCACTAAAACGCACCACGTATATTGTTGGTGGAATCGCACTTTTCTTTACTGTATTTGGGCAATTTCTATTTTCGTTTGAAGGACAAAGTGATCGGCAATTAGATAAAATGATTGTTGGTTTATCCGATGTAATTATAGCAGATAGAAAAGCCTTGTTTTTTTGGGATAGTTTAAAATCTTTATTGTTGGTTTTAGTAGCAGCTGGTATTTTAGTTGCGTTTTTAAAAAATAAAATAAAATACAATACGAGTATCCTTGTTTTGACTATTTTAATAGTATTTGATTTGGTTTTGGTAGCAAGAAACTACGTTAACAATACCAATTTTGTAGATGCATTACAGATTGAAAAGCCTTTTATAGCTTCGGAAGTGGATAAAAAAATCAGCAAAGATAAAGGACATTATAGAGTGGCTAATTTTGTAGGAAATCCTATGAATGAAGCCAGAACTTCCTATTTTCATAATTCTATTGGCGGTTACCATGCAGCAAAACCAAGGCGTTATCAAGAATTGTTTGATTTTCAAATTTCTTCAAAAATGAATGAGGAAACCATAAACATGTTAAACGCCAAATATTTTATTTTTACCGATAAGCAAGGTAACGAAACGTTTCAAAAAAATGATGATATAAATAGTAATGCTTGGTTTGTAGGGCATGTTCATTTTGTAAATACTGCCAATGAAGAAATTAAAGCATTAGATACTTTAAGAACTAAATTTACTGCAGTTGCAGACAAGAAGTATGCTAAATTTATTAAAAGTGAGTATGCAAAAGATACGACAGCGGTTATTAAATTAACCAAAATGGAAACGATTAAATTTACGTATAAAAGTTTCACAAAGAAATTACAATTTGCTGTCTTTTCCGAAATGTATTTTGACGATTGGGTTGCTTACATTAATGGCATTAAAGCGCCGATTGTAAGAGTAAATTATGTGTTAAGAGGTTTGGAAATTCCAAAAGGAACTAATGAAATTGTATTTGAATTTCAACCAAAAATCATAAAAAAAGGGAATGTATTTACGGTAGCTTCGTATGTTTTATTTGTATTGATTTCTTTAGGATGGTTTTTTGTTTCACGTAAAAAAAGAGATAAATAATAATATAAAAAACATCAATCTTCTTCCGCATGTTGAATAATAGAATCGGGTAATGATTTTTTAGCTTTTGCGCCCAATTTTTTTAATTTAAAAGTATAAAATGAAGTTTATAAAAAACAAAAAAAGACTTTCAATAATAATATTTGTACTTTTTACTAAACAAATTAGTTTTTCACAAAGTAAAATTATAAAAATTTTAGTAGACAGTAACAATAAAAACCCGCTAATTTCTGCTACTATAAATAATGCTAAAGATTATACGATAACAAATGAAGAAGGTAAATTTGTTTTTATTTCTAAATTAGATTC
>CAZOQL010000150.1:0-3364 GCA_964582005.1 uncultured Flavobacteriaceae bacterium
CTGGTTGTGTTTGAGCTTCATCGGTACAAGCACAATCGTCTAATTCAATATCATCGGAACGTGTTATTTTAAAAGTTTCAACATATACAAAACCATTTGAGCCATCTTTATATTGGTTATCATCAAAAGATACTGGTTTTATACTCCAAACATATTGTGTGGTTTCATCGGGAGCATCTAAATCTGTTGGCCATATAAACTGAGTTCCCGCAAGAACTTCCTCCTCTATAATAGGGTAATTAACATGAAATGCTTGTGAAGGTGATTGTCCGTCATTTACTTTAGAAACAGCAATTATATATTTTACGCCATCTTGAGCAGGTGGCATAGGCGTCATAGGCGTCCATCTGAAAATAATTGCTGGTACTAATTGAGATGTTATTTCTTGGTCATTAATTGGCATCATCAATTCTGGCATTTGGTAAGCAGTTAGAATCATTGGTTGACAAATAATTTCGGGTGTTGAAATTGTTTCGCCATTTAAATCAATTAAACTTACACAAAACTGATATTCTCCAGCAGGAAGCATTCCTGTTTTTAGTACAGTATTTTTAAATTTATTTCCGTTAAAATCTATAGCACTATATGGTATTATTTCATCTGCTAAAAATGTTTGAGTTCCTAAGTCTAAAGTTTGAGTGGCAACACCTTTATTGGTTTCAAGAACCAAGTCGCCATCTAAAAACATTTTGGTCTTAATTTTATATTCTAATCCTTCTAAGGATCTATCAACATTTGTAACTGTAAGGATTGCTAAATTAGTACGATCAACCCATTCCGAAATTTGTGGCGAAGGGTTTGAATCTACATTTAAAGTAACTGTAACTTGAGCGTAATTAGTTTTGAATGCAAAGCTAACTATTACTAATAATAAGATTTTTTGTAACGTATTCATAATATTATAATTTTTTAAGAATTGAGAATTGTAGTCTGTTTTCATTTAGTATAGCTCCTGGTCTAGCGCTACCGTATTTATTGTTGTTTAACAAGTATGAAAGCTTTAGTTTAAGTTTCTTATTAACTTTATATCTAAGCCTAATTTTGGTATTTAATCTAACATCCGAAGTAAAAGCATCCCTATCAATTGTTGCATAATTTATAGCTATTGAAGGCTTAAATTTTTTATCGAACATCGTGTAGCCAGCTGTTAACCCATAATTATATAGCGTTAAATCAGATACAATAGACGTATTGTTTAAATACATTGCTGAAGCTCCTAGATTTAAAGGTATGTTTTTAAATATAAGCATGTAATTTGTGTTATACGCTTTTGAGTCGGTGTTTGTAAACCCCAATACCGTAGTATCATATTGTTCAAAATTGTTTAAAGAATAATTGGCTGTAATTATATGTTGTTTCGTTTTAGAACTAAATTGATATGTAGGTGCTATTGATAACGAACTATTAACCATTTCAACACGTAGTGTATTGTCGTTTAGGTTATTTGTAAATCCGAAGTTGTTGTAGTTTACGTTAATTGAAAATGCTTTCGTAAATTGAGAAAACACATTCATATTACTTATAATTCTTTTAGTAGATTGTAATGTAGTATTTTGAATATTATTTGTTCTAACACCAAAAGAACCTTTAATATCCAATTTCTTTTTAAATAGTTTGAAACCTGTGTTTATTTTATAATCAATAATATCTCTTTCAATATTTCGAAAACCTACTGGCATAAATCCCTGATCAATATATTTGACTTCTCCTCCAATTAAAAACGCCTTTGACTTCCATTGTAAAGATGTAGTGTGAGAAAAACCCGAAACACTACTATCGTTAATATTTATATAATCCGATGTTGCATCAATAATTTCATTTGAAAACGGTATTGGCGCTGCCAATAAATTGTTTGTGTAAATTGAGGCTGCCGTTTCTGTTTTTAATGTTAAATTTTTAAACATTTTAACTTCAATTAAAGGAGAGATTGTAACTCCTTCAATAGGGTCATATCCTATTGGTTGCGTTTGTACGGAGTTAATATCATCTTTAATTCTAACAATATTTAACACAAATTTTGAACCTTCAATTTTACCAAAACCTATTCTTGCTGCAAATAAATCTTGTCTATATGCTCCAGGTATATTCAATATAGCATCGGGTTCTATAGCTATTTGAGATTTTCCGTAATTAGCAGATAAAATAAATTTTCCGGGGTTAATGTCAAATCCAACACCAAAAACTTGAATGTCGCCAGTTGTTAGGGTTGAATAGTTTGGCGTGTGTGATCCTAAATAACCCTTTACCCATTTATAGGTAGGATTTAAATGAATATTATTTCGAGGATTTTGTATATAACTAAATAAATTTTCATCTGGCAAATTTGGTAAATTATAGGTAGCTGTTTGGTTACTTATATTAATTCCAAACGGCATTGAAAAATATTTCCCAAATTGTAATGTTGCATTTGCTGAAAATCTCACAACATTATCTTCATAACGAGGTCTAAATGTTGAGTAATTAGTAACGTTATAATCGTACATATCATAAAAGAGTCCTAAACTGCCATCTATTTTAAAGAACTTGTCCTTTTTTTGTGCTTGTACATTTATAATAAAGCTAATTATAAATAATAATAATATTGAATTTTTATTCATTTATATTGAATTTCGTTAACAAATCAATTTGTTCTTTACTTTATAACTTTAAAAAGTACAAGCCTTTTGAAAAAGTAGAAATCTTTGACTTGATTATCTCTAAAAGATAAATTTCCTTTTCGAAGTTCTTGACCGTTTATGCTAAAAATAATTTTGTCTTCATCTTGTTTAGATATTTTTCTAAAGTAAGCGCCAATAAGTATAAAAAGAAACGACATTGATTATAAAGAGAGTTTCATTTAACGAAAGTACCTTTTGATTCGATGAGTAGAATTGAGATATCGTCTTTATTTTACTAAGACTCACGAAGAAACACAGCGTATTTCTTTGTGAAATTTTCGGTTAAACTCATCATCACACCCATAAATTAGTATTATTTATATAAATTTGCAATTCAATTTTAAAAAATGAGCGAAGAAACAAAATCATTGAATTTTATTGAGCAAATTGTTGAAAACGATTTGGCAAATGGAATGGATAAAAGCAACTTACGTTTTCGATTTCCACCAGAGCCAAACGGTTATTTACATATTGGACATGCGGCTTCTATTTGCTTAAATTTTGGATTAGGGCTACGTTATAATGCGCCTGTAAATCTTCGTTTTGACGATACAAATCCAGCAAAAGAAGAGCAAGAATATGTGGATGCTATTAAAAAAGATGTAGCATGGTTAGGCTTTAAATGGGATAAAGAATTGTATTCTTCTGATTATTTTCAGCAATTGTATGATTGGGCAATTGACCTCATCAAAAATGGAAAAGCCTAT
>CAZOQL010000151.1:0-3355 GCA_964582005.1 uncultured Flavobacteriaceae bacterium
CTGTACAGTTAGTGTACAATTATTATAATTTAACGGATTTGTATCTTAATGAAAATAGGTTAGACAGTGCATTTGTAACTATTAAGGACGCTAAAAGGTATCTTGCCAAGTCCTCTAACAACCATTTAAAATACTTAATTAGTTATGGAGAAACAAGGTATCATATTGAAATAGGCAACCATGCCAAAGCATTAACTAATTCGCAAAAAACCTTAAACTATGCTTTACAAAATAAAAACCCATATTATTTAGCACTAACCCATTCTCTTCTTGGTAAAATGTATTTTAAGCAAAAGCAGTATAAAAAGGCTTTAACAGAAACTTATAAAGGCTTATCTATTGCGAAAAAACAACGTAACAAGGCGAGTTTAATTAAAATAAATAGTCAGTTATCTAGTATTTACAATGAAATGGACAATCCCAAGAAAGCACTATTTCATAAAGAGTTACAATATAAATATAAAGATACGGTCTTAAGTGAAGCGCAAAAAAAGAACATCAATTTAATAAATACCAAATATCAAACCGCCAAAAAAGACAAAGAAATTTCAGAACAAAATTTAAAACTACAAAAACAACAAACACAAAACAACTATATGAAAGGCATTGCACTTTTCTTATTTATAGGTTCCATATTAACGTGGTTTTTATTCCAACAAAGACAAAAACGTAAAAATCAAGAAATTACAACCCTAAAAAGAGAACATCAAATTAAAACATTAGAAACCCTTATTGAAGGCGAAGAAAAAGAACGCTTACGTATGGCAAAAGAATTACACGATGGTGTAAATGGCGATTTATCTGCTATAAAATTCAAATTATCTACTTTACTTGAAATGAATAATTCAGTCATTACAGAAGCCATAGAAATGATCGATAATTCGTGTAGTCAAGTACGGGCAATATCGCATAATTTAGTGCCACCATCGTTAGAGAATTTCAATTTGGTAGAAGCCGTAGAAGAATATTGTGTAAAAACTGACGATCTCCATACCGAGAATATCACGTTTCAGCATGTAGGCGATGAAGTCGTTAAACTATCCAAAAAAGAAGAAATAAACAGTTATCGTATTATACAAGAGTTGGTTTCCAATAGTTTAAAGCACGCCAAAGCAACCGAAATAAACGTGCAAATAAGTTGCAGAAACAACATCATGAGCATTACTGTTGAAGATAATGGTATTGGTTTTGAAAAAGAACAGGTTAAAAATAAAGGCATTGGTTTGAGTAACATACAATCTCGTATGGATTATTTAAATGCCAATGTGGATTTTGTGTCGAATAAAAAAGGAACGTCATATACTATAGAAATTGATAAAAATTAAGTATGAAAACAACTAGGCTAGCCATAACAGACGATCATAAAATGGTATTACAAGGCATCAAAACCATGCTAAAAAATACGATTCAAATTAACGTAGTAGCCACATATGAAAACGCCAAAGAAACTCTTGACAATATTGAAACAGACAAACCAGATGTCTTATTATTAGATATCAATTTACCCGATATTAATGGTATTGATTTATGTAAACAGTTAGTGAAAAAATATCCTGAATTAAAAATCATTGCCTTAACCAATTTTGAAGATATTTCGTTTACTAAAAGGATGTTAAAAAATGGTGCACACGGTTATTTATTAAAAAATACCGATAAATTAGAAATATTAGACGCTTTAAAAACCGTACTTTCAGGTGAATTGTACATCCAAAAAGACATTCAAAAAAAGTTACTCAACCAAACAGTAAACAAAACCAATAACAATGGTTTAAAACCAAAACTTACGCGTAGAGAACACGATGTTTTGATAGCAATATCCGAAGAACTAACCACACAACAAATATCCGACAAACTTTTCATAAGCCCAAAAACAGTTGAAACCCATCGTATGAATTTAATGAGTAAACTAGGCGCAAAAAATAGTGTTGGTATTATTAAAATTGCCATGGAGAAAGAGTTATTGTAAAACAATCTTATATAAACCCTATTTTAAATTAATCCTATTTTAAATTAATCCTATTTTGAAACTAAAAACAATACTATTTATTTTACTTTTTTTAAATTTTAACTTTTTTGGACAGACCAATAAAAAAATTGATAGTTTAAAACAAATAGTACGGAACTCTAAAGTTAATGACACAACTAAAATAAGTACAAATTTAAAATTATCAAAAGAATATCTTTCTATTGATTTAGATAGTTTTGATTCCTACACAAGTAGAGCTTATTATTTATCCTTAAAAAACAATAATTACAAGTTAAGTCACATCTATAGCAACCTAGGATTGCATTTTGTCTATAAATCAAAACTAGATTCAGCAAAGTACTACCTTGATAAAGCAGTAAAAATATTAGATAAAAATGAAGACAAAAACACAAGAGCTAAAGTGTACTCTAATTATGTGATGCTTTATCATTCTAAAAATAATTTTGATAAAAAAATTGCTTATAATTTAAAAGCAATTAATTTAATGAAAAATAATGATTCCTTTTTATCTAAACTCTATTATAATCATTCCATTTTATATGGAGGTCATATCGGTTTTGAAGATCAAGCAAAGAAATATCTAAAATTAGCATACTTAAGTAGCCTTAGAAGTAATAATTTTCGTCTTGAAGGAATAACTTTAAGCAATCTTGCAAACTATTGTATTGCAGAAAAAAAACTCGATAGTGCTAAGTTCTATTTAGAAAAAGGTTTATTATTATGTGAAAAAACAAAAGACACACAGCTTTGCTATGAAGTGAGTGTCGAATTAGGAAAATTGTATGTAGAATTAAATAAATTTGATAGAGCCAATCAAATATTTTTAAATGCAAATAAATACGCTGTTTTTAGGAAAAAAAAATATGATATTATGGTAAGTAATATATATTTAGGACGTAATGAATTCAATAGAGGCAACTATACTAAATCTACTGATTATTTTAAAAAAGTTGATTCCTTATTAGCCCAAGAAACTAGTATTGATATTAGAATTGAATTATATAAAAGTTGGTCAGAAACTGAAAAGAAAAAAGGAGATTATAAAAAATCAAATGATCTATTAGAAAAGAGTATGGTTCTTAAAGATTCTATTTTTTCACAAAAAAACAGAGAAATAACAGCAAATGCAGACGCTAAATACCAAACCGAAAAAAAAGACAAAGAAATTGCAGAACAAAATCTAAAACTACAACAACAACAAACACAAAACAACTATATGAAAGGTATTGCACTTTTTCTATTTATAGGTTCCATATTAACGTGGTTTTTATTCCAACAAAGACAAAAACGTAAAAATCAAGAAATTACAACCCTAAAAAGAGAACATCAAATTAAAACATTAGAAACCCTTATTGAAGGCGAAGAAAA
>CAZOQL010000152.1:0-3281 GCA_964582005.1 uncultured Flavobacteriaceae bacterium
ATTATGGCAGCAAAAATGAGTAATTAGAGTTTAATTATTCTATATTGTAAAATACCTTTTAAAGGCTATTGATTAATTTCAATAGCCTTTATTCATTTTATTAGTTACATTTTTTACTACCTTGCACCAAACAAAATATGACCCCATGAAAAAACTATTTTTATTACTAATTCCTATTAGTATACTCGTTTCTTGTAAAACAACGCAAAACACAGGTACAAGTACTTCCGTAGACTCTCAAAGGGTCGAAAAAACATATTGGCAACAACATGTAGATTATACAATGCATATTGATATGAATATGACTGATTATCAATATGATGGCACGCAAAAATTGGTGTACACCAATAATTCACCAGATGATTTACATACTATTTTTTATCACTTGTATTTTAATGCTTTTCAGCCTGATTCTGAAATGAATGCAAGACTTAAATATATATCAGATCCAGATAAAAGAATGGCTCCAAACATTGGCACAAAAGAAAATCCTGTTTTTGAAAGTAGAATTTCAAAATTAAAACCAAACGAAATTGGGTATCAAAAAATAATATCTCTTCAACAGAATGGATCTCCTGTAACTTATGAAATTATAGGAACTATCTTAAAAGTTACGTTAAATAATGCTATTAAGTCAGGTGAAAAAGCAACTTTTGATATGGTTTTTAAGGCACAAATACCAGTTCAAATACGCAGAAGTGGTAGAAATAATAAAGAAGGTGTTGCGCTTTCTATGGCACAATGGTATCCTAAATTAGCCGAATATGATTTTGAAGGTTGGCATGCTAATGCTTATATAGCTCGTGAATTTCATAGTGTTTGGGGTGATTTTGACGTTACCATAAACATTGATAAAGATTATATTTTAGGAGGAACAGGTTATTTACAAAACCCACAACAAATTGGTTATGGTTATCAAGAAAAAGGCGCTAATGTAATGCGTCCTTTAGGTGATAAATTATCATGGCATTTTAAAGCACCAAACGTACACGATTTTACTTGGGCAGCAGATAAAGATTTTATTCATGATAAAGTAAAAGCTAATGCAAAAACCACCATGCATTTTTTATATAAAAATAATCTATCTAATGAATTTAAAGATAATTGGAAAAAAATGCAAATCGATGCTGTTAATACCATTAATTTTTTCAATAAATATATAGGCGAATATCCATACAAACAATACTCTATTATTCAAGGTGGTGATGGAGGAATGGAATACGGTATGTGTACCTTAATTACTGGTAAAAGAAACTATCGAAGTTTAGTTGGAGTGATGCGACATGAATTAGCACATTCTTGGTTTCAATTTGTATTAGCTAGTAATGAAAGTAAACATCCTTGGATGGATGAAGGTTTCGCTTCATATATTAATGTACAAGCAGATCAAAAGTTAGACGGAATAAAAGAATTTCCGTATGATAGAACTTATAAAACCTACAATTATTTAGTGAATTCTGGTAAAAATGAACCACTAACCACACAAGGCGATCGTTTTCATACTAATATGGCTTATAGTATTAATAGTTATTATAAGGGTTTGATTTTCTTATCACAATTAGAATATCTTATGGGAAAAGAAAATGTAACTAAAACCTTACAAAAATTCTATATAGACTTTAAAATGAAACATCCAACACCTAATGACATTATAAGAACTGCTGAAAAAGTTTCTGGTTTACAATTAGGTTGGTATTTGAATGAATGGACAGAAACCTTACATAATATAGATTATAGCATAAAATCTGTTTCCGATAAAGAAATTACTTTAGAACGATTAGGAAAAATGCCTATGCCAATAGATTTGAATGTAGTTTATACAGATGGTTCTAGCGAAAACTACCATATTCCGTTAAGAATGATGTTAGGCACAAAAGAAACCGAGGCAATTGTATTGAAAAATTGGGCTTGGGGTTTCCCAACCTATACGTTTTCTGCTAACAAATCGGTTCAAAAAGTAAGTATAGATACTTCTAGACTAATGGCTGATGTTAATTTAAAAAATAATACTTTTATTCGAAATTAATTTATAGAGATAACAAATACCAGTAAACCTATAAAAAACCTTCCAAAATCATTAACATTGGAAGGTCTTTTTATTTCAAAAACTTTATTTTAATAAAATTATCTGTTAATTTTTTCTAGCATCAATTCTTGCTTGTGCAATATTAAATGCTGCTTGGTGTGTTGTTATATTTTGAGATTCGGATACTGCAAATATATCTAATGTTGTATTATAAATATTTTCTGTCTTTCTATTTATCTCTTCCCTTCCATAACCTTCTATTTCTGCAAATACATTAATTATTCCACCAGCGTTAATTAAAAAATCTGGTGCGTAGGCAATTCCTTTTTCTTTTAACAATCTACCATGTTTAATTTCATCTAATAATTGATTATTAGCTGCTCCTGCAATTACTTGGGCTTTAATTTTATTTATAGTTTGGTCATTAATCGTTGCACCTAATGCACAAGGCGCATAAATATCAACATCTAAACCATAAACATCTAAATCGCGGTGAATTTTTGCGCCATATTTTTTACTAACATATTCTAATCGTTCTAAATTAATATCGCTAATTATTATTTCGGCACCTTCTTTTGAAACTAAATCTACTATCGTTTCACCAACGTGACCTATACCTTGTACCAATATTTTTTTGCCAGCCAAATTATCGGTTCCAAATTTATATTTCGCGGCAGCTTTCATTCCCATATAAACACCATATGCTGTAATTGGTGAAGGATTTCCTGCACCACCTTTACTTTCTGAAACTCCAGTAACATAAGGAGTAACTTCTTTAACAATATCCATATCTCGTGTTTCCATACCAACATCTTCCGCAGTAATATATTTACCACTTAATGAGTGTACAAATTCACCAAATTTACGCATTAATGCGTCTGTTTTTTGTGTTTTTGCATCCCCTATAATAACTGCTTTTCCACCGCCAAGATTCAAACCTGTTATTGCTGCCTTATAAGTCATGCCACGAGATAAACGCAAAACATCATTTAATGCTTCTGCTTCATCTTTATACTGCCACATTCTTGTTCCGCCAAGCGCTGGACCAAGCGTTGTATTGTGTATACCAATAATGGCTTTTAAACCAGTCGCTTCATCATTACAAAAAATAATTTGCTCATGTTTATCAAAAGAAAAGTTGCCAAAAACGGGATTTATAGTACTTAATTCTTTTGCGCTTATTAAATCTGCTGTCATATTCGAAAATTATTATTAAATTGAAACGTAAAATTACTAAAAAAATTGGATACTATTA
>CAZOQL010000153.1:0-3254 GCA_964582005.1 uncultured Flavobacteriaceae bacterium
AAATTAAATTTTTTGAAGGTGTTGGTTCTAGTTTTAACTTAACACAAGCACAAAACCAATTATACACAACGCAGCAGCAATATTTAACTGCAATTGTAGAAATTATCAATACAAAAGCAAAATTAGAAAATGTACTTAACAAGTAATTTTATGAAAAAAAAAATAATACTAATTCCGTTACTTTTTTTGTTTTTAAATAATTTTTCTCAAGATATAATTGGACATTGGAAAACGGTAAGCGACAAAACAAATGAAATCAATTCTATCATTAAAATATACAAAGTAAATAATGAATATAATGCCCAAATTATAGCAATTCCTAATAGAAACAATGCAATATGTACCGATTGTAAAGGAAAATACCATAATAAAAACATCATAGGTTTAGTAATCTTAAAGAAGCTAGTTAAAAAAGGGAACATATATGATAATGGAAAAATAATGGATCCCGAAAATGCCAAGACCTATAGTTGTTATTTAAAGTTAGAAACCGATGACAAACTAAAAATTAGAGGTTATATTGGATTTTCCATTTTAGGAAGAACACAATATTGGTATCGATTAAGTAAACAAGAAGAAGTGAAAATGAATAAAAAACTAAACGTCAAATAAACCAATAGATTTAATAAAACAACCGTTTTACGGAATAAATAGTAAACAAAATGAAACACACACTAATCATCCTATTAAGTATTCTTCTTCTTATTTCATGTAAAGAAGAAACTAAAAAAATTCCGTTACCAACTTCGATTGCAGGTTTAAAATTAGAAAAGGAAAAACAAGAAAAATTAAAAGACAGTATTTCTAAAATTATTATAACTATTGAGAGTAAATTGTCGGAATTAGACACCTTAAAAAAGCTAACATTAGTCAGTATTTTAGAAATCGAACCTAGACATTATGAACATTTTATTAGCATTCAAGGAAATACAAAAACAGATGAAAATATCACAATTAGACCACAATCAAGTGGTTTAATTACAGGTGTATACGTAAAAGAAGGTCAAAAAGTTAGGACAGGGAAATTACTTTTTCAATTAGATGATGCTATTTTAAAGAATTCTATTTTTGAAGTACAAAATCAATTACAATTAGCTAAAACCACTTTTGAAAGACAGCAGCGTTTATGGAATCAAAAAATCGGCTCTGAAATGCAATTTTTACAAGCTAAAAACAACAAAGAAATGTTGGAAAATAAAATTAAAACATTAAATGCTCAATTAAAAAATTATAAGGTTTTTGCACCGTTTAATGGAATTATAGATGATTTAATTGTGGTAAAAGGTGATTTAGCTTCACCGCAAACACCATTGGCACAAATCATAAACCTTTACAATATGTATGTAGAAAGTGATGTTGCCGAAAATTTTCTGAAATCTATCAAAAAAGGAAATAAAGCAACACTTAATTTTACTTCATTAAACAAAGAAATTACCACTCAAATTGCACAAGTAGGGAATAGTATAAATCCAGACAACAGAACTTTTAAAGTACGATTAAATATCAAAAATAAAGACGGACTTATAAAACCAAATTTATTAGCCGATATAAAAATTCAGGATTTTGATGTAAAAAATGCCATCGTAATTCCAAGTAAACTAGTGCAAATTGATGAAAATGGGAATACGTTTGTTTTTACTATTACTAAGGAGAATGAAAAAAATATAGTTACCAAAAACATTGTTGAAGTAAAAAGTACCTACAATAACTATTCTTTAATACATAGTGGAATCACCAAAAAAGACATTTTAATTAACGAAGGTTCAAGAACCGTGAGTTCAAAACAAGAAATTGAAATTTACTCTAAAAAAAATTAAACATAAATAATTGAATTAATTCACATATAAAATAGAACACCTTTGCAATATTTACAAACCTTTGTGAAATTTGCAGTTAAAAATCATACAAATGCTACACAAAACCAATGCGTTATCTAACTGGGCAATTAATAATAAGGCAACAGTACTTGTAATTACCGCTATCATTTTTTTAGCAGGAATAAACTCTTACAATTCAATGCCCAATGAAGCATTTCCAGAAGTGGTAATGTCTAGGGTTTATATTTCAACTATTTACCCAGGTAATTCTGCTTTAGATATGGAAAAATTGGTAACACGTCCATTAGAAAAAGAAATTAACCAAATAACTGGAGTGGATAAAATCACCTCAACATCTAAACAAGGTTACTCTTCAATTGATGTCTTATTTACCAACGATATAACACCCGAAGAAGCCTTACGAAAAATTAAAGACAAAGTAGATATTGCTAAGGCTGATAAAGATTTTCCGAAAGATTTACCTGCCGACCCTGATGTTAGAGAGTTTAACATATCTGAAATGATGCCCATTTTTAATGTGAATTTATCTGGTGAATTTTCTATGGATCAGCTAAAAAAATACGGTGAATATTTGGAAGATGAAATTGAAAAATTACCAGAAATTAGTGGTGTAGATATTCGTGGTGTACAAGATAAAGAGGTAGAAATTGCCGTAGACTTAAACAAAATGGAAAGTCTACAACTTAATTTTAATGACATATCTGGAGCAATTGCTAACGAAAATATGACCATATCGAGTGGTGATATGAAACAAGATAATATGCTACGGAGTATTCGTGTTGTAGGTGAATACGAAAACCCGAAGAAAATGGGAAATATCATTGTAAAAAACGAGCATCAAAAAGTGGTGTACTTACGTGATATTGCAACAGTTATTTTTAAAGAACAAGAAAAAACAAGTTATGCGCGTGATTTTGGTCGTCCAGTAGTAATGCTTGATGTAAAAAAACGTGGCGGTGAGAATCTAATCATTGCCTCTGCAAAAATTGATGAAATTATTGCAAAAGCAAAAAAAACAAAATTTCCTGACAAATTAATCATATCAAAAACCAATGATATGACTGATAAAACGATAGCTCAAGTAACCGATTTAGAAAATAATATCATTTTTGGAGTGATTTTAGTCGTTTTAGTACTGATGTTTTTCTTAGGGTTAAGAAATGCGCTATTTGTAGGTATTGCTATTCCATTATCAATGCTTTTATCCTTCATTTTACTTAATTTATTAGGAGTTACCTTAAATATGATGGTACTTTTTGGATTAGTTCTTGCATTAGGCATGTTAGTAGATAATGGTATTGTAGTTGTCGAAAATATTTATAGATATATTGACGAAGGTTACTCCAATACAGATGCTGCAAAATATGGTGTTGGCGAAGTAGCTTGGCCAATTATAGCATCTACTGCAACTACCTT
>CAZOQL010000154.1:0-3072 GCA_964582005.1 uncultured Flavobacteriaceae bacterium
AATTTATCTTCGCTCATAATGGCTGCTCCAGCACGTGATGCTTCTAATAAAAAAGCATTTCCATAATCAAAAAAGTAGGTTCCTTTCGCGGTGTGTTTATTAATTGCATCCGCTTGACGGCGTAAAGATTCGTGTACTTTTTCTTTAAATAAAGTAGGGTTTTTAGCCATCATTATATTAGATTCCTCTAAACTTTGTCCAACAGGATAGTAACCGCCAGCCCAAGGATTATGTAGTGATGTTTGATCGGAACCTAAATCGATATATAAATTTTCGGTATCAAATTTTTCCCAAACGTCAACAATATTTCCTTGATAAGCAATTGATACTACTTCTTTGTTTTTTTTAGCAGATTGTACCCGTTTGGTAAGTGCATCTAAATCCGTAAAAATTTCATCTACCCATTTTTGAGAGTGCCTAGTATGTACTGCTTTTGCATTAATTTCGGCACAAACAGTAATACAACCTGCAATATTACCTGCTTTTGGTTGTGCGCCACTCATGCCGCCAAGACCAGAAGTTAAAAATAATTTACCGGCTAAATCTTCGCCATTTTTAGCAATTTTTCTACCTGCATTTAATACGGTTATTGTTGTTCCGTGTACAATTCCTTGTGGCCCAATATACATAAAACTTCCAGCGGTCATTTGTCCGTATTGTGTTACGCCAAGTGCATTGAATTTTTCCCAATCGTCTTGTTTGGAGTAATTAGGTATCATCATTCCATTAGTAACCACAACTCTAGGTGCATTTTTGTTAGATGGAAATAATCCCATTGGATGACCAGAATACATAACTAAAGTCTGTTTTTCGGTCATTTGAGATAAATATTGCATCGTTAATAAATACTGCGCCCAATTTTGAAAAACGGCACCATTTCCTCCATAGGTAATTAATTCGTGTGGATGTTGTGCTACGGCATAATTCAAGTTATTCTGAATCATCAGCATTATGGCTGCCGCTTGAGGTGTTTTTGCAGGATATTCATTAATTGGTCTAGCGTATTGTTCGTAATCTGGTCTAAAACGATACATATATATTCTACCGTATTTTTGTAACTCTTGTGCAAATTCTTTTGCCAATATTTGGTGATGCTTTTTAGAAAAATAACGTAAAGCATTTTGAATAGCAAGTTTTTTCTCGGCAACGGATAAAATATCTTTTCGCCTTGGTGCGTGATTGATATTGGTATCGTAAATTTTTACTTTTGGCAATTCATAAGGAATGCCTTGTTTTATTTGTTGTTTGAAGTTGGTCATATCTTTTAGTCTATGGTCTAGTCGTCTTTTGTCTTTTTAATAAATAAATCTGTAGCTTTATCATAACCATAAGGGCAATGTAAGCACCCATTTTTGCAACAATAACCACGTTTTAAATGGTAAATCTCTTTAAATACACGATATCCTTTATCATTGTAATAAAAATCTTCGGGCGTTATTTTAGGTTTTTCTTGGTGCATATTTACAGGTGTAAAAGTAGGGTAAACCAAGCTAAATTCACAAATTATTTTTAAAATCCGTTTAAAATGATTAACATTACACTTTAAATATATTTATGAAAGATCCAAAAAATTTATCCAAAATAAAAATAGACGAACAACAAATAATAGAGAATAAAGAATTAAATATATGGGAAGCTCTTATTCCTGTACTTATTCTAATGACAATGCTAGCCTATAATATTTTTTATGCGGATGGTGTTGCAATGGGAGACTATTCCAATCAATTTATTTTATTAATCGCTGCAGGAATAACAGCATTAATTGGTTTTTATAATAAAGTTTCAGTGGCTACAATGCTGAAAGAAATAGTAGAGAACTTAAAAAGTGTTTTAGTGCCTATAATTATTTTATTTATGGTTGGTGCTTTGGCAGGTACTTGGTTAGTAAGTGGTATTATTCCTGCAATGGTTTATTATGGTTTGCAAGTATTGAGTCCAGGAATATTTTTACCAGCATCCGTTGTAATTGCAGCAATAATATCCATTGCAACAGGTAGTTCTTGGACTACATCTGCAACAGTTGGTATTGCGTTAGTTGGTATTGGTTCTGCATTAGGGATTAATAGCGGTATGATTGCAGGAGCAGTAATATCTGGAGCATATTTTGGAGATAAAATGTCGCCTTTAAGCGATACAACTAATTTAGCGCCAGCAATGGCAGGAACCGATTTGTTTACCCATATTAAATATATGGCATTTACTACCATACCTACTATTTTAGTCACTTTGTTTGTATTTGTACTTATAAGTATGAATATTGAAACTACTGGTAATGCAGATGTAAGTGATTTATTACATACCATTAATGCCTCTTTTCATATTACCCCATATTTATTTATAGTTCCGTTAACGGTTATTGCATTAATTTTATTTAAAACAAAGCCTCTAATAGCTTTAGGAATAGGGGTTGTTTTGGCAGCTGTATTTGCGTTTATTTTCCAAGGCGAAGTCTTGTCGAATTTAGCATCTACAAATATAAAATCAATTATAAATGCTGTTTTTGTTGATGTTGAAATTAAAACAGAGAATGAAAAGTTAACGAAGTTATTTAGTGCTGGCGGAATGAAAGGAATGTTATGGACTGTCTATCTAATAATTAGCGCAATGATTTTTGGAGGCATAATGGATGCGATTGGAGCGTTAGCCCGAATAACAAAAGTATTATTAAAAATGGCAACTTCAATCTTTGGTTTATTCGCTAGTACAGTTGTAAGTTGTTTGGGGTTAAATATTATAGCATCCGATCAATATTTAGCATTGGTAATACCTGGTAAAATGTTTAAACAAGCTTACGAAGATAGAGGATTAGCTCCTGAAAACTTAAGTAGAACCTTAGAAGATTCAGGTACAGTAACATCTGCTTTAATTCCTTGGAATACTTGTGGAGCCTATCAAAGTAGTGTTTTAGGTGTTGGCGTTGGTGAGTATTTTGCGTATGCCATATTTAATTGGTTAAGCCCGTTTACTACCTTATTATTTGCGGCATTTTCTATTAAAATAAGACAAATAGTTAGGTTAAAATAAGGAAAACAATTTTACCTTTGTAGTATTAATAATTGTACTAATGAATAT
>CAZOQL010000155.1:0-3067 GCA_964582005.1 uncultured Flavobacteriaceae bacterium
CTATTATGAGTAACTACGTTGGTATAGTACGATCAAATGACCGTTTATTGAGAGCCGAAAGAAAATTAAGTGTTCTTTATGAAGACAACAAACGTCTATCTGATCATTCCGAATTATCGGTAGATTTATGTGAATTAAGAAATCTGATAACAACTGCTTATTTAATTACACAATTTTCTAAAAATAGACAAAGTAATTGTGGAGATTTTTACAGTTGAGATTTAGTGTAAACCAATGTAATCAACAATTAAAAAGGATTATAATCCCATTTATTATGCTTGTCATAAATTAATTGACCATTCCTCACCAGTAATGGTGAATCAATATTATTAGTAAATAAGCTTCCAGTTCCTAAGCCTTGTGGTAATGTTGTGTTTAAACTATACGTATATTGCGCAATGGCATTTAAACCAATATTACTTTCTAATGCAGAAGTAATCCACCAATCTATCTTGTTATTTTTAGCAATTGAAATCCATTCATTGGAACCTGTAATTCCACCAATTAAACTTGGCTTTAATATAATGAATTGCGGCTGAATTTGTTGTACTAATTTAATTTTACTTTGTTTTTTAAAAACACCAATCAATTCTTCATCTAAGGCAATTGGTATTGGAGAAACTTGGCATAATCTTGCCATTTCATCGTGTTGATTTACTTTTATAGGCTGCTCAATGGAATGGATTTCTAATTCGGCAAGTTGTTTTAATTTTTCTAAAGCCTCATTTGGAGTAAAACCTCCATTTGCATCCACTCGTAAGGTAATTTCATTAGCCGAAAAATCTTTACGAATTGATTGTAATAACTGTAATTCAGTAGCAAAATCAATTGCAGCTATTTTTAATTTTATGGTTGTAAAACCAGCTTTTAATTTTTCTTCAATTTGCGATTTCATAAACTTCTCTGATCCCATCCAAACTAGACCATTTATATTAATGCTCGCTTCTCCATTAGTAAATTTTGAAGGGAACAAATCAAACATCGTCTTACTTTTTAAGGATAAAAAGGCTTGTTCTAGACCAAATTGTATCGATGGAAATTCAATTAGTTCGTCCAACAATTTGGGTAACGGAATTGAAATATTATTACAAACCCAAGTCAGTTTTTTTTCATAATCTGGTGTATCATCTATACTTAAACCTCTAAAAATAGCACATTCTCCAACGCCAATTTTAGATCCACTTTTAATTTGTAAAAAATAGGTTTCTTTTGTTTTTAAAATTCCACGAGAAGTGCCACTTGCTTGTTTGAATTTTAAAAGGTGCTTTTTATAACTTGCTGTCATCATTACAACAAATATACAAAAGCATAATAGATTTTTTAACATAATAATACATGTTATCATATAGCTTTCCTTAACTTTGCAAGTGATATGGGAAAAGAAATAGTACACATTTATTTTGTGCCAGGTTTAGCTGCTAGTACAAGTATTTTTGAGCATATAAAATTACCCGAAGAGGATTTTAAAATACATTTAATACCTTGGTTAGTACCTTTAACTAAAAAAGAGACTATTGCAGCTTATGCTAAACGAATGTGTACAAATATTACCGAAACTAATTTTGTACTTGCTGGTGTTTCTTTTGGAGGGATTGTAGCCCAAGAAATGGCACAATATTGTAATCCAAACAAAATAATTTTAATCTCTAGCGTTAAGCATCATAATGAATTACCACTAAGGTTAAAGATTGCAAAGTCTACAAAAGCATACAAACTAACACCAATTAAGATCTTAACTAATATCGAATCTTTTGCCAAGTATACCTATGGTGATTTTATTAAAAAAAGAGTCCATTTATATAAAAAGTATCTTTCCATGCGTGACAAAAAATACTTGCCTTGGGCTATTCACAATGTATTAAATTGGAAACAAGTTAATGATTACAAAAATACGATTCACATACACGGAAATAAAGATGGTATTTTTCCGATAAAGAACATAAAAAATTGTATTATTGTTGAAGGTGGCACTCATATAATGATTTTAAATAAAGCAAGAGAAATTAGCCGTATTCTAACTACTATTTTGAATAAGTAACAAAGAAATGCATATAGAAAAAACGAAATTCAAAGATTTATTAATCCTTACACCAAAAGTTTTTAACGATAATCGTGGTTACTTTTTTGAAAGTTATAATAAAAAATTAATGCGAAAATTCATACCTATTGATTTTGTGCAAGACAATGAATCCTTATCACAAAAAAACGTACTTAGAGGTTTGCACTTTCAAAAACCTCCTTATGCTCAAGATAAGTTAATTAGAGTTATTAAAGGTAGTGTTTTAGATATTGTAGTAGATCTCCGAAAAGAAGAACCTACTTATGGCATGCATTTTGCAATAAAATTATCGGCAAAGAATAAAAAACAATTATTTATCCCTAAAGGTTTTGCACATGGCTTTTTAACGCTTAAAAAAAATACGATATTTAGTTATAAATGTTCTGCTTATTATAATGTCCAATCCGAAGAATGTATACATTGTTTTGATACAGATTTAGCCATAGATTGGCAAACTAAAAATCCAATACTCTCTAATAAAGATAAAAAAGGCATGAAATTTAACACCTTTAAAAGTACATTTTAAGTACAAAAAATAAACCCTCAAAAAAATAACGCTATGCAAACATCTCATAAAATAATTATTCTCCTTAGTATATTAATTTTAAGTGCTTTTTTTATAAAGGCAACACAAGTGTCTACCGAAATTAATCAAACTACAACTGCTATCACAAATACTAAAAGTGTAAGTGAAACATATGAAATTAAAGCGGTAAAAATGCCTAGTTCTTTAAATTTTGCAGGAGAACGAGTTCCTTTGGAAATAAAAGATGTGTATGAACGAATGGATCGTGAGTTACTTGTAAATACCTATTGGCAATCTAACACATTACTTTATATAAAACGAGCAAATAAATACTTTCCAACCATTGAAAGTATATTAGCTAAAAATGGCGTACCAGATGATTTTAAATATTTAGCCTTAATAGAAAGTGGTTTACTGAATGTTACTTCGCCAGCTGGAGCTAAAGGTATTTGGCAAATTTTAAAAGGTACTGGAAGAGAATT
>CAZOQL010000156.1:0-3050 GCA_964582005.1 uncultured Flavobacteriaceae bacterium
TGTTTAGTTCTGCTTCTGCTTTTAATCAAAATATTGGTTCTTGGGATGTTTCTTCTGTTACTGATATGAGATTTATGTTTTGGTTTGCAGCTGCTTTTAATCAAGATATTGGTTCTTGGGATATTGGTAGTCTAACAAGTGCATCAAACATGTTTACAGGTGCAACACTTTCAACAGTAAATTATGATGCTTTATTAATTGGTTGGGAAAACAATCTACACAACAATAACGTAATCTTTCACGGTGGAAATAGTAAATATTGTCTAGCTGAAACAGCAAGAACAACTTTAGACATTACGGATGGTTGGACAATTACAGATGGCGGAAAAAGTTGCGATGACTGCTCCGCACCAAGTACAACTTGGAATGGTGCTTGGTCTAATGGCATACCAAATTTATTAAGTCCTATAATTATAAATGCCGATTATGACACGGCAACTGCTGATATTACATCTTGTAATTGCACTATAAATAACGGTTTTACAGTAAATGTTAGAGATGGTGGTTTTGTAAGTACCAACGATTTAACCAATAACGGTAGTTTAGTAATAGACAATAACGGTTCATTTGTACAAAACTCAAACACATCTACTATTGGCGGAACAGGTTATTACAGAATGGATAGAGAAACTACACCTTATGTAGAATATGATTATACCTATTGGTCATCACCAACATCGGTAGAAACTATTGGCGATGTTTTTAACACAAACAGTACTTTAATAGCAGGAGCAACACATCCAAATGCTATTAATGATGATGATTTTAGTCCTGCTACCAATATTTTTTGGTTTAACGCACAAAACTTTAACGATAATGATGACGATACTTTTGATGATGAAGGCGATGTTTGGCAACTTGCAAATCCTGCATTAATAATGACACCTGGTCGTGGTTATATTGCAATGGGTGCTGGTTCAGATTTTCCGTTTAACACCAGTTTTGCTACAGGTTTACAACAAAATGTTTACTTTGAAGGCGAATTTAATACAGGCGATATCACTACTCCTGTTTTTGAAGATAATTCTACAACAGATAATTGGGAAAATCAAAATCTTATAGGTAATCCGTATCCTTCAGCAATAGATATTAATGAATTAATGCTAGAAAATCTTAGTGATTTACAAGGTACCTTTTATTTCTGGACACACGATTCTCCTTTATCTGGTGCCAATCCTGGGCCAGATGCTTTTAACTTTACAGCAGATGATTATGCTATTGCAACATCAGATGGTACCATTTTTCTTTCTATAAGAAATGGTACAGCAAGTACTGCTCCTAGATCTTACATTATTTCTGGTCAAAGTGCCATGGCAACTGTATTACAAGATGGAAATATTACCTTCCGTAATTCAATGCGAAACAACACACCTAATGAAAGTTTTCGTTCACCCGAAAATAATGATATTGATATAGTTTGGTTAAATTTAACAAACGAAGAAGGTATTTTTAGACAGCAATTAATTGCTTTTCATGAAAATGGCACAAATGGATATGATAATGGTTTGGATGGCGAAAGACGTATGAATGGTAATAATTACGATTTTTATTCCTTAATGCAAGATGATAACAGAAGATTAGCCATACAAACTCAAGATGATTTTAATATAGATAAGGTAATAAATTTAGGTATCGAAATTGTAGAAACTGGTACTTTTACTATAAGTATTGACCACGTAGAAGGTATTTTTTCTTCGGAACAATTTGTGTATTTACAAGATTTTAAAACTGGTGAAATACATAATTTAAGCGAAAGTAATTATCAATTTTTTATTGATGCAACCGAAAGTTTAGAAACTAGGTTTAATTTAAGATTTACAGATAAAGCATTAAATACCAATGATTATAATATATTAAACTTTGTTACTGTATATCCAAATCCTTCAAATGATGTTTTTAATATTTCATGGTATAACAATACTGCTATTAGTTATAAAATAACAGATTCTTTAGGTAGAATAATAGTTAAAAAACAAGATGTATTTAATCAAAATAAAACTTCTATTGACTTATCAAGTTTCGCAAAAGGCGTTTACTTTTTAGAACTATCTGCTAATAAGCAAACAGTTGTTAAAAAATTAATTTTAAACTAAGTTACTTAATTGCTTTTTATTAGATATTCCTTTTAATTAAGATTAAATATCAGAAAAAATCAAAAAAAAGACTCATCAATTATGAAGAAATTATTCATTTTAAATATATTATCTCTGTTTTTTATTAATTCAATTTATTCGCAAAAATTCAATTTTGAATTAGGGTTTGTTGCTGGTTTAGTTTCCATGCAAACAGATTATGGAGAACGAGGAGATTTTGCCAGTAGTTATGGTAATATTGGTTATGGTATTGCTGGTGTTTATTATATTAGCGCTAGTCATAAAAAAAGAAGATGGAATGACAGAGCAATGTTAGGCATGGATCATTTTCGCTTAAAAGCAGAAATATCCTATATGCAAACTAAATTAATACACAGAGGTACATATACGCAAGGTACTAGCGAACAAACGATATTATATAGTGCATTAATTGGCACAAGTTCTATTATAAATTATGGTCTTCAATTTGAATATACTGTTTTTAGAATAAATGATGGCAAACGAATCAACCCGTATCTTAGTTTGGGTGTTTTATTAAATTCTAATTCTCCTAAATTAGAATCTGCTTTAGGCACTATAAATAATACAAACTCTAATTTAATACCTAATGTATATGATAATGGTGTGTTTTTAGAAAAAAATAATTCAAGTGCTATAACTTTCGGTTTTGGAACTAGAATTAATTCTAAAAACCCGTATAATAATTCTAAATTTTTAATAGACTTTAGATGGCAACGTTTTAATTCGGATATCATTGAAGGTTTAGATCCGCAAATTGGCGCTAATAAAGATTTTGATTTTCTTTTATTCTTAAATATAGGCTATGTTTTTAGTTTAAATTGATACTAATTAAAAAAAACATTAAGACCTTCTTAACAAAATTTTAACCAATTTTTAGCATCTTTGTATTCTTATTTTTTTCAAATGAAAATACATCCTATAGAAACAGGAAATTTT
>CAZOQL010000157.1:0-3000 GCA_964582005.1 uncultured Flavobacteriaceae bacterium
TAGAAGCCATTTCCATACTGGTATTACGGTTATTATTTTCTCGTTTATTATTATGGTTTCTTCTTCATTTTCTGTGATAAGAAACCCTTTTTCTAAATTGTGAGTTTCTAATGCGTCAATTAAACCATTGATTTCACGATTTTTAGTTTTTTTATCATAAAGCGAAACTGTTACTTGTATAGCTTGTGTTATTTTATTTTTTTCTCTAATTATAAAATCACATTCTAACTTTATTTTATGATAAAACACCTCATAACTTCTTCTTTTTAATTCTAAAAAAATGATGTTTTCTAAAAAACGTCCTCTATCTTCGGAAAAGCGAAAGCTGATACTTTTGGCTAATGCGTTATCGATAAAATAAAGTTTCTTGGGACTGTTTAGTTGTTTTTTTACAGAATAATCAAATTTTGTGAGTAAAAAAACAAGATAAGTGTCTTCAAAATATTTAATATAATTCTTAACTGTATTTACGTGCTTAACAGAAATAATACTTTTTAAGCTGTTGTAAGAGATTGGTTTAGCAATATTACTTGTAATAAAGTAACCAAGTTCTCTTATTTCTGTTTCGTTCAATATATTATTTCTCACTAGAATATCTCTATATAAAATACTATCATACAATGATTTTAAGTAATCTATACTATTATTTTTTAAATAGTCTGGAAATCCTCCTAGATGAAAGTATTCCTCATATTGTTTTTTGAGTGTTGCTCTTCCCTTTGTTGTGTAAAAATCATTGTCTGTAATTTCTATTTTACGAAAGCTTAAAAACTCTTGAAAAGAAAAAGGGAATAATTCTACTTGAATATGTCGTCCTGTTAAATGTGTTCCAAGTTCTTTGCTTAGTAAGTTAGCGTTTGATCCTGTTATAAATATTTTATGACCTTCATTATGTAAGCGCCTAATAAAATATTCCCAATTGTTAATATTTTGAATTTCATCAAAATAAAAAGTAGTTTGAACTCCAAATAAGCTTATAAAAGTTTCGTGTAATTGTTGAAAATCATCTTTTGTAAAATGTAAAAGACGCTCATCATCAAAATTTAGGTAATAATCTCTTTCGTTATTTACGGCTCTTAATTGTTGTAAAAGTGTTGACTTACCACACCTTCTAACGCCTGATAGTATTACAATATCAGGTAAATTTTTTATGTGCTTAAATTTGTTGCGTATGGTTAAGTCTTCTTTAACAGCAATACTATGCTGCTGCAAAATTATTTGTTTTAAAATACCTGCTTCCATATTTTATTTTTCAGCAAATATACACTGTTTGCATTTGAAATGCAAGAAAATATAAGTTTTTGTGCATTTGAAATGCACTTCATTCTTGTTAGTTTTCTAGAAGCCATTGCCATGCAGGGATTACATTAATAGTTGTGTTTTTGTAAGTAATTTTTTTTTCATTGTTAAATGAAATAATCATAGCATTTTTACAGGACAATTCATTTTTAGCTTTTATTAAAGCTTTAACTTCTCTTTTTTCTGTTTCAGGGTCAGTAATATCATAAGATACTTGTATTAATAAATCGGCTTCTGGTATATGAAAATCTACTTCAATATTACGTTTGTAGTAATATCATTATATTTTCTTCTAAACTCAAATATATTAAAATTAACTGTAAATAAGATAAAAAGGCTTGTTTATTTCTTGTAAGTAGGATAAAATAACGTTTTTATATTTTTTTAATAATTATGTGAATTAATGTATGTTTTATAGGTTTTTAATATAGAAAGCCAAATAACCAAAGTGGTATGTAATTGTCAAAGCCATTTTCATAGTCATCTCTAACAATAAAGCTGTTTTCAATGTCTTTAATTTGGTATTTTGTTTTGTTTTTACCACCTATTTCAAAGGTGTATTTATTATCTACTATAAAGTCACCTTTTTTTGGTAAAGCTAATTTATGCAAACCTTCTAATTGGTTTGCAAAATAACATTCTCTTATAGAGCCGATATTTACCTGATTTATCCCTAATACATATTGTAAATTCGGATTGTTAATATATATTTTATCTGGTTTTCTTAGTACACTAATGCCTTTATTATTGCTATTTAATAGTATAATTAATCTTGCTCTTTCTAAATATTGAAATGCTTTTATCATTGCTTTTCTTGAAATACCTACTTTTTCGCTAAGTTTACTAATATTAGGTGTAAATGGAGCGCTAGTGCTAATTGCAAATAATAATCTTTTTAATTTTGTTATATAAACATAGTCTAGAGATTCTACAGCAGGTAAATCTATTTCTAAACTTAAGTGGATTGTGGCAAGCAAGTTTTCTTCAAATTTTTCTTCATTATTCCAATAATAAGGATACATACCGTGTTTTAGGTACTTCCCAAACTCATAAATGGGCTTTATTTTCGATGTTATTTCAAAACTAATATCGATGTGATTTTCTAATATATCTCCCAAATTGTATTTAGGAAACGCTATTTTTTTTTCAAAAATAAGGTATTCTCTATATGATAATTCTTTTAAAATATAACTGTTTGCTCTTCTGCTTAAATCAGATTCTGATTTGTATATTTCTAATAGTGATGATGATGTTACTAGTAATTTTAAATCTGGTAAATCATCATAGATTAATTTTAGTTCTCTAGACCAATTAGGGTATTTGTGCACTTCATCTAATAATAATAAGTAACCATTTTCTACAGAAAAGTTTGTTGCTAAATCATATAACGTATTTTTTTGAAAAAACAAATCATCTAAAGAAACATATAGTGTATTTTTGTCTTTAGGCGCATATTTTTTGCGTATTGTAATAGTAATGTTGTTTTTCCAACACCTCTTGCGCCTTTTATTATAGAAATTCGGTCTTTATGATGAAGCTCATCTAATAAATATCTAGTTATTTTTAAAGACGTTTTGGCTATTTTTTGCTGTGATTTTTTTAATAATTGCTCCATAATGATGTATTGATGTTACAAATATAACAAAAAAAGGGTCACATATAAAAGTTGGGGATTAATGTTATTTTTGTTTTCAAAAACAT
>CAZOQL010000158.1:0-2980 GCA_964582005.1 uncultured Flavobacteriaceae bacterium
TTAAAACAATGGAAAATTTAAAAGATTGGTTGCATAATATGGTGCGTAAAATGGACAATGAATAATAAAATCTATTACTAGTAATCGTCATTATTTAAACATATTTAATGACATATTTTATAATTAACTTTGTGTTAATTCTTTGTGCTTATTTGTTAAATTTGAAATTAACGTTTTATCATTCTTAACAAATAATAATTGACAAATTTTAACCATTGATTGTACCGCACTTCCAAAATGGACTTTTTTACAATTAATAGTAAAATAATCTAGTGAACCATATAGCCATTTTAATTTTTGATGATCAACAAACTTCATTACCCAAGCTGCTTTTATGAAATGCATATTATCTACATCAAAGACAATTTCTAATAGTGGTTTAAATATTAGCTTTATTCACTAGTATTAAATTAGCAACTCGTTGCCTATTTTCTCTTAAAGCAAACAACGAGTTTAATTCTAATATTAATTCTTTTTTAGTCAAAAAAAACAGTTTACAACTACAAAGGCAATGAATTTAATAGGGTTTTTAATTGTGACTGCGAAGGTCTTGGTGCATTTGCATCTACAATATTTCCGTCAGGATCTATTAAAATAAAACGTGGTATGCCGTTTATGACATAAGGTCTATAAAAATCAGCATTAAAAGTAGAAGTCCCTGCAAAAAGCTGTACACCTTTCATTTTTTTAGTTTTTACCATTGCTCTCCATTTGGTATTTGCTTTTTCAATAGTTCCATTTCTTCTTGCACTATCGGTTGAAATACCAACAAATACAATATTCTTATCTTTATACTCTTCTATTAATTTAGAGAAAAATGGTATCTGCTGTTTACAAGGTCCACACCAAGTTGCCCAAACATCAACATACACATATTTACCTTTAAAATCATCTAATGCTTTCTTTGCACCTTTAAAATTCTCTAATTTAGGGAATTTTGGTGATGGTTTTCCTTTGGCTAAAACGGTGTTAAATTGCTTTTCTTTGGCATAATTCTGTTTTAAGTAGCCAATTAAACGTTTGTTATTTTTAAGCTCTTGAACTTTTATAACAGAATCTATATTGGGTCTATCTAACAAATTAGAAATACCCAATTCTATTGTTTTAATTTTTGTTGCAAAGGCATCTTTTTCTAAATTAAAAAAAGATTTATAATTACGAATATCTTCTTTTACATCAAATTTTCTTTTGTCCACAAAATATTGACTTGTTTCCGATCCTGAGCCAGTAAACACTAGCGTATTATCAAAATCTGAATAATCATATTGTATAGAAATATCATTACCATTTGAAATAAACAAATTTGCTTTGTTTTTACTATCCGAAAAAGTGTGATATCCATTTGTTTTGATTTTCAAGGTGTCTTTAAAACTACCGTCTAAATTTATAGGTATTATTTTACTAAACCCTTTACTAGTAATTACAATCTCTTTGGCATTATTATTTGCAATAACACCTGAAATTGTTGCATATTCTTTTGAATGTTCTTTATTACAAGAAATAATAATACCAAACATTGCTACTATAAAAATTATTTTTTTAAACATTTTTTAATTATTTTAAGTTTATTATTTTAACAATTTTGCTAAACGTTCTTTTGTTTTATGGTTTGATGGTCTTGTCATATTTGCATCTACTACATTTCCTTTTGGATCAATTAGAATAAAACGAGGAATACTTCTAATACCATAACCTTTTACAAATTCAGACTCCCAATTTTTATCTGAAAACAATTGTACGCCGCCCATTTTTTTATCGGCAATCATTTTTTTCCAACCTTCTTTTGATAATGCAAGTGAATTATCTTTGTAACCACGACCATTATCAACCGAAATACTTAAAAATGTAATGTTTTTACCGTGAAATTCTTCTTCTAATATCTTTAAATGAGGTATTTCAGCTTTACAAGGTCCGCACCAAGTTGCCCAAACATCTACATATACATATTTCCCTCTCAAGTCTTTTAAAGAGGTCGTTCCGCCTAAGTAATTTTCAAAATTCTCAAAATTAGGAGAAGGTTTACCAATAAATTTTGCGTATTTTTCTTTTTCAGCTTTCATATAAGCATATTGCTCGCTCATTCCTTTTTTCATTTCAGCCAATTCTTTCTTTTCACTTTCTAATAAACTAACATCAATACCTTTAGAGTTATTTAAAAAAGAATTAAATTCACCCATTACAGATGTAATTTTCGTTTTAAAAGCAGCTTCTTCTAATGTAAATAAACTTTCATTTAATAATTTTTCGGACAATAAAGATTTTTGCGCGAAAAAATTATTATTTTCTGCACCATCACCAGTATATTTAATCGTTTCATCAAACATTTTAGTATCTAATGTCAAGTGTACATTATCACCATTTTTCAAGTAAATAGTTGTAAATTCATTACCATCAGAAAAACTATACATTGCTCCTTCATTACCAATATGTAAGGTATCCGAAAAAGTACCATCTGCACTGATTTTAATTTCTTTTTTAAAATCTCTAGCTCTTATTACACCATCTTTCCCTAGATGGTTTGTAATTTTACCAGAAAATGTAGCAAAACTTTTTGTAGTTTCCTTTTTACACGAAAATAAGGCTATTACAAGCAGTAATAAAAAAGTTTTTTTAATCATAATATATCTTTTAGTTTAATAGTATTTGTGCAAATATAGTCTATATTTTTAGAAAATACTTACATAAAATTTGCATAGTAATTTATGTTTGTTGAATTTTGAAGAAATTTAAACCCAACTATGGATTCCATACATTATATAAGTTCTAATTTTTTAACTATAGAACAAATTAAAAATATATTAAACTCCAATAAAATAGTACAATTATCCGAAGAAGCCATCGTAAAAATAACCAATTGTAGAGCTTATTTAGATGCCAAAATTAAAACCTCCGTCAAACCTTTATATGGTATAAATACTGGTTTTGGTTCTTTATGTGATGTAAAAATAAAAACAATTAATTTACAAAAATTACAAGAAAA
>CAZOQL010000159.1:0-2977 GCA_964582005.1 uncultured Flavobacteriaceae bacterium
TTTTGTGCTTGTGTTAAGTTAAAACTAGAACCAACACCTTCAAAAAATTTAATTTGCTCTTTATTTTCTATTCGCTTTGCTAAGGCAATATTTTGTTTTGAAGTAGAAAAATTATCTAAAGCATATTGGTAATTTGCTTTGGCATTTTCTACTTGTAGTATTAAATTTTGCTCGGTTTGTCCTAAAATAGTATTGGCTTGTTCTAAGGCAATTTTTGCTTGTTGTACTTTGGCATTTCGATTAAAACTACTAAAAATAGGTACATTTAAACTTACGCCAAAAAGAGAAGAGCTTAACCATTTTTGGTCTTTGTTGAAAAAGGTAAACGCATCATTATTTGCGGTAGTTCCATAATTCAAAAATGCTGTTAAAGATGGTAGATATTTACTTTTTTCTAGTTTTACTAATAGTTCTCTTGCGTTTATACTATTTTTTGAAATTTCGTAATCAATATGTTTTTTTACATTGAATTCGGTATTTGAAAGTGCCAAATCAGAGCTGTTTGAAGCGATATTTTTTAGAGTTTCACTTAGTTTTATAGCTTTACTAATGTCTATTCCCATAGTAATTTTTAGCATATTTTTTGCAACAAGTAATAATCGTTTTGATTTATGCAATTGATTTTTCAGGTTAGCTTGAGTTATTTGGAGTTGTTCGACATCTTGCTCTTCGGCAAAACCATTTTTATAAATTTCTTGCGTATCGTGAATGGTTTTATCTAGTAGCTTTAAGTTGTTTTCAAGAATAGAAATACTTTCTTTGGCAAGTAAAACATTTCCATAGGCATTAATGGTAGTTTCTCGTATGGTTTGTTCGGTTTTAACCTTTGCGAGCTCTGAAATTTTCAAATAAACCTTGGCAGATTGTAAACCAACTAGATAAGAACCATCAAATAGTAATTGACTTAATGTGGCACTTGCGTTTACATTTTGTTTTGTTCCAAAAGAAACTTCAGCAAATTGACCTTCGGGAGCATTGGCATCAAAAAATCTAGCTGGGATTAAGGAAACAGGTAATTTTAAAAAATTCTGATAATCTACACTTGCATTAATTTGAGGTAAACCCATTGTAGTAGTCTCCCACTTTTTATGTTTCGCCGCTTCAATGTCTAAGGAAGCATTTTTTATTGCATAGGTATTTTTTATAGCATAATTTACAGCTTCGGTTAACGAAAAAGTTTTTTGTGCACTTATTTGTACATGATTAATTATAAATAATAAGAGGATTAATTTTTTCATTTTAAACGGATTTGATAATTTTTTCTAGTTTTTTAATTCCTTTATCTGTTGCTATGGATCTAATATGGTAGGTCAAATAATCTCCCATTAAGCTTTTCATGTTATGTCTTCCTTTTGGAAAAAGATCAATATCTTTAATTGCAGTAACGCCACTAAAATAAATACGAGATGTAAAATCAAGATCTAAATTTTCACGATAAAAGCCACTTTCAATCCCTCTAATTAGATTGTTCTGAACACATTCATTCATTACCTCAAATTGTTTTAGTTGCAATTCTTGATGAAATTTTGGATAGTATTTTTTTAATTGAAAAATTGGAGAAGAATTTTCGTTTTTTAAACGATGTAAAACAAATTCTTTTATACTAAACAGCTCTTCTATCGGGTTGGTGTTTAGAGAACAAATATGATCAATACCTAGGCTGATTTGTGTAAAAGTATCTAAAACGCACGATTTGACCAATTCGGTTTTGGTTTTGTAAAAAGTGTAAATAGTTTTTTTTGAAATCCCCATTTTATTGGCAATATCATCCATAGTCACGCTTTTAAAACCGTAAGTTAAAAATAATTCATTTGCAATAGTTAGTATTTTTTTTTCCATAATCGATTGCAAATATACACAAGGAAACTTAAAAAACAAAAAAAGTTTCCATAGTTTTTGAAGGAATTCAAAATCTTTCCACTTTGGATTTTATAAAAATGTACCTTTGTCAAAATTTTAATTTTGGATGTAACATATTTTAAAAAAGAATTTATAAATTATTTGAATACTAATATTCAAATAAAAGAGCCTAATAATTTATATGAGCCAATTCATTATATTTTGCAAATTGGCGGAAAACGGCTAAGACCTTTATTAACCATAATAAGCAACCATTACTTTAAAGGTAGTTATAAAGATGCTTTACCTGCAGCATTGGCAATTGAGGTTTTTCATAATTTCACATTAGTTCATGACGATATTATGGATGCAGCTCCAATTAGACGTGGTTTTACAACAGTTCATGAAAAATGGAACCTGAATACGGGAATTTTATCTGGTGACGCAATGATGTTAATGACTAACCAATTAATGGAATATTATGAGCCTGTAAAATTCAAGGAATTGATGGCTTTATTTAATAAGACTGCTTTAGAAGTGTGTGAAGGACAGCAATACGATGTAGATTTTGAAAAAAGAAAGGATGTAGATATTCCTGAATACGTTAAAATGATTACCTATAAAACTGCTGTTTTAGTAGCTTGCAGTTTGCAAATGGGAGCTATTATTGCAGATGCCGATAGAAATGATGCGCAGTTAATCTATGATTATGGTTTAAATTTAGGAATAGCATTTCAGTTACAAGATGATTACTTAGACACTTTTGGAGATGAAAAAACCTTTGGGAAATTAATTGGTGGTGATATTTTAGAAAACAAAAAAACTTTTTTATATTTAAAATTACTAGAAATAATATCCGAAGAGGATAAGAAAATAGTTTTACATTGGTTTTCAATAACCGATAAATCCGATAAAAAAATTAAAGAAGTTACTCAATTATATGTAAAGTACAAAATTCCAAAGTTAGTAGCGTCTGAAATAGAAAAATACACAAAAACTTCTTACGGTCAATTAATGCAAACCTCGATAAGTGATGAAGGAAAAAAGTTTTTTAAAAAATTAGGAAACGAATTATTAAGTCGAAAAGTATAATGTTATTACCTAAGGTTAATGATAAAAACGAATTGATCCATCAAAT
>CAZOQL010000160.1:0-2798 GCA_964582005.1 uncultured Flavobacteriaceae bacterium
ATGGCGAAGCGGAATTAATACCATTAATGACGCCCGAAGATGAAGAGAAAATGAATAAAGAAAAACTACCCGAAGTCTTACCTATTCTGCCTTTGCGAAATACGGTTTTGTTTCCTGGCGTTGTAATACCAATTACAGCTGGCAGAGATTCTTCTATAAAATTAATTAAAGACGCAAATAAAGGAAATAAAACCATTGGTGTCGTTTCACAAAAAAATGAAGAAATTGAAAATCCAACCATAGATGATATTCATAAAGTTGGTACTGTTGCCCGAATTTTAAAGGTTTTAAAAATGCCTGATGGCAATACAATGGTTGTAATTCAAGGGCAAAAACGTTTTGAAATTGACTCTTTTGTACAAGAAAAACCTTATTTTAAAGCAGCAACCAAAAATTTTGAAGAAACAAGATACGAAGGCGACAAGGAGTTCAAAGCCATTATTGATTCTATTCGCGAATTATCTTTAAAAATTATTGATGAAAACCCTAATTTACCAAGCGAAGCTTCTAGTGCTATAAAAAATATAAAAAGTGATTCTTTTTTAATTGATTTTGTTTCTTCTAACATGCATTTAGATGTTACTCAAAAACAAGAATTACTAAATATAAAAGATCAAAAAGAACGCGCTTTAGCAACCCTAAAAAAAATGAATACCGAGTTGCAACGTTTGGAGTTAAAAAATGACATTCATTCTAAGGTTCGTGAAGATATGGATCAGCAACAACGCGAATATTACTTACAGCAACAAATGAAAACCATCCAAGAAGAATTAGGTGGCGTTTCATATGATGAAGAAATAGATGAAATGAAACAAAAGGCCAAAAAGAAAAAATGGTCTAAAGATATTGGCGCTATCTTTGATAAAGAATTAGGTCGTTTACAACGTATGAATCCACAAGTTGCCGAGTATTCTGTACAACGAAATTACCTGGATTTATTCTTAGAATTACCTTGGAACGAATATTCAACCGATAAATTTAACCTTAAAAAAGCCATTAAAATTTTAAATAAAGATCACGCTGGTTTAGAAAAAGTAAAAGATCGTATTATAGAATATCTAGCAGTTTTAAAACTGAAAAAGGATATGAAATCGCCAATAATTTGTTTATATGGTCCTCCAGGAACTGGTAAAACTTCGCTTGGAAAATCGATTGCCGAAGCCATTGGACGAAAATACGTTCGTTTATCGCTTGGTGGTTTGCGTGATGAAGCCGAAATTAGAGGTCATAGAAAAACCTATATTGGCGCAATGCCTGGTAGAATAATACAAAGTATTAAAAAGGCGAAAACTTCTAATCCTGTTATTGTTTTAGATGAAATCGATAAAATTTCTAACAGCCATAATGGCGATCCATCAGCGGCTTTATTAGAGGTCTTAGATCCAGAACAAAACAGTACTTTTCACGATAATTTTTTAGATGTAGATTATGATTTATCTAAAGTTTTATTTATAGCTACAGCCAATAGTTTATCTACTATCCCTTGGGCTTTACGAGACCGAATGGAAATTATTAATGTACACGGTTATACCGTAGAAGAAAAAATTGAAATTGGCAAACGTCATTTATTGCCAAAACAAATTGAAGCGCATGGAATCACCAAAAAAGACCTCGTATTATCCAGTGCTGTTTTAGAACGAATTATAGTTGGTTATACTAGAGAATCTGGTGTTCGTGGTTTAGATAAAAAATTAGCTAAAGTTGCTCGTTACATTGCAAAATCTATTGTAATGGAAGAGGAGTTTAACCCGAAAATTGAAATTAGTGAACTAGATAAAATTTTAGGTATTGCTCGTATGGAACGAGATAAATACGAAAATAACGAAACCGCCGGTGTTGTTACAGGTCTAGCTTGGACACAAGTTGGTGGTGATATTTTATTTATTGAATCGATACTATCAAAAGGAAAAGGACTTACTTTAACTGGTAATTTAGGTAAAGTAATGAAAGAATCAGCTACTATAGCTATGGAATATATCCAATCTAATTTTGAGAGCTTAGGTATAAAACAAAAAGTACTCGAAAATTATAAAGTACACGTTCATATACCTGAAGGCGCAACACCAAAAGATGGTCCAAGTGCTGGTATTGCAATGCTTACCTCTTTGGTTTCTAGCTTTACACAACGCAAAGTAAAAGCAAGAATAGCAATGACTGGTGAAATTACTTTGCGCGGTAAGGTATTGCCTGTTGGCGGATTAAAAGAAAAAATACTAGCAGCCAAACGTGCTAATATCAAGGAAATTATCCTCTGTAAAGAAAATAAAAAAGATATCGAAGAAATTAATTCAAAATATATAAAAGGATTAAAATTCCATTATGTTACTGAAATGAGTGAAGTTATTGAAATTGCTGTATTGAAACAAAAGGTAAAAAATGCAAAAAAATTGTTCTAAATTAGGATACTAATGGAATTTTTTAACACCTGCATTTATTGCGATATCTAGTCTATTCTCTTTTGGTGGTATTGGGCAAGAATATTTGACATTGTAGGCGCAATATGGATTATAAGCACTATTAAAATCGATAATTATAGTTTCACCACTTGGTTTTTCTAGATCTATATATCTGCCACCAACATAACTTTCTTTTCCGTTTGTTGTATCTGTAAAAGGTAAAAATAGGTGATTTCTATATTTGTCTTGTTTAATTAATTGCTGATTTTGATATATATTTAATGTATGTTTTTTAGCAGCAATTGTAAAATGTGCTTCACCATATTTAACATATACAGCAACTCTACTTGTAGTTGTTAACATTTCAAAAGGCTTTTCGTTTGGTGTTCTTATAAATTTAGC
>CAZOQL010000161.1:0-2740 GCA_964582005.1 uncultured Flavobacteriaceae bacterium
CCCATAGTCAAATATACAACTTCTTAGACTTATATTATAATTAAATTGGTATTATTTAGTTGTTAAGATTAAAAAAGGTAGTAATCAAAATGATTACTACCTTTAAAAATATTATTAAATAAAATTTACAATTTTATTTTTTGATAATTTTTAGGTGAACGCTTTCATTATTTTCATTTTCAACTTTAATAAAGTAAGTGCCAGGTGGTTCGTTTATATTCAGATTAATCAAATCAATAGAAGCGTGTTTTTCTATATTAACTAATTGCCCTAAAACGTTCCTAATACTTATAGTTATATTGCTATACATGTTTCCTAAGTCAATAGTAAGATTACCCACTGTTGGGTTTGGAAAATAAACTATTGAATCGCTGAATGAATTTTCTAATACTTTAATTACATTAACAATAAAACAAGTTGAAGTGATCGTACATGTACCATCACTTATTTCTACGGCATAACTACTATTAGATGTTACAGTATAACTTTGATTGATTGCACCTAAAATAGGTGCGTTTCCGTTATCACAATCTATCCATTGATATGAATATCCTACTGCATTTGCAGTTAGTATCTCATTATTTTGAGTAACAGAATCATCTATTGTTGTTATCACTACATTTTGCATTTGCGTAGCAGATTGGCTACTAGCATCGGTATACGTCCAAGTAATGGTTGTATTAGAAGTAATAGGAAATGTTGCGTTGTGCGTTCCGTTAATAGCACCATCACAATTATCGGTTGCAGTTGGCGCAGTTAGAGCAGTTACTTCACATTGTGCCGTTACATCACTTAAACTTACATTATCAGCAACAGGCGCCATTGTATCATCAATCACTACATTTTGCATTTGCGTAGTTGTTTCTCCTACACCATTTGTATATGTCCAAGTAATAGTAGTATTTGAAGTTATTGGTAAAGAAGTTGTGTGCGTACCTGTAATTGCACTACTATCTGCTGTAGGAGCAGTTAAACTAGTAATTTCACATTGTGCAGTTAAATTTGGTAAAGAAACAACATCTGGAACAGGTGGACTAGATGGTGTACCAATCCCTATTAAACGTAAATAATCAAAAGCCATTTCTTCAGCGGAATCATCATAATCCATATGGATTCTAATAGATAAATTTGTACCTGTAACAGGAACTGTAAAAACATACTCTGTTAATGTATTATTTAATATTGCCCCATCAGGAGTTCCATCTAAATTAGTATCTTGTTGCATGGCACCAGAACCTCCAGGATTATTTGGTAAAAATCGACCAATGTCAGTATAAGTTCCAGTATTTACAGTACTTTCATTTGTTAAACCTGGACTGGTGTTATTTGCACCAGTTGCAATATCGGTATCAAATGCATATTGAACTCTAAATGCGTCATTATCTGCTGCCTCATGAGTACCAAAAGCACCAGGATCTCTACATCCTATTAGTAACTTTATTTGTATATTGGCATAAGTAGAAACATCTAAGGTTTTCGTAATAAAATAACCCCTATATTGATCAGTACTTGTGTTTAAAGGATTATCTGTTCTTTTTAAATCCTCTGCAGCAAGACAATTAGTACCATTAAGGTTTGTCATTGAAAAAGCAAACGGATTCGAAGAATTTGCGCCTACAAATAAGGTGTTTCCTTGAGCATCTGTCACGCCAAAATAATCTTGTCCTCCATCTGTAAAACGATTCATGACATAATTTGTATTAAACTTGTCTGTTTCGAAAGATTCCGAATAGATAGTTGTTTGCGCATTTACAGAGATTACTACTAATATTAGTAGTATAGTTAATTGTATTTTTTTTATCATAATAGTATATTTATTGTCTTGATGGATAAATACCAACTAATGCGATAATGTAATTAATTGCGATAGAAGGTTGTATGTTATTTATTGGTTGATTTGCTCCTGTATTTTGAATAGTTGTTGTTGTGTTACTAGATACGCCTGCTAAGTATGCGTTTGGAGTTGGAGAATCTACAAAAATATTATTACCACTCGCTATATATTGACCATTTGGAGAGCTTTCTTCTCCATTTTCAGTACTTACATTAATTTGTGTATTTCCTGTTGTTGTAGCATTATGTGTATGACTAGGCATCTGTAGTATTGATATTGAATTCGTCTCGGAGCCGATTTTTACTCCTAAAGGTCTATTTGAAAGACCAGGTCCATGTCCTTTATGCATAGGAACTCTACCTCTTAAATCAGGTAGTGCGAATGTTGTTCTACCATCACCACCATATGTTGTGCCTAGGATAGAAAATAAAGCCGAGTTTTGGCTAATAGCTAGTAATTGACCATCGCAAAATGCCCAACCTCGTGGAGCAAAATTACCTGCAAACATGCTAATTTGACCTATAAAAGGATCGGATTGTGCATTTATTGAAATGCTTAATAGGATAGTAATAATAAATAAATGTAATTTTTTCATGAGGTAATATGTTTAGTTAATAATAAATTTTACACATAATATTATTTATACAAAAAATTGTATAAAATATATTTTCTTAATCTATACATTAGATAGATTAAATTATTAAGTAGTTGTGTAGTTTATGTTAAAAAACATGATATATTGTTGCAAATATATATATAAATATATAAATAATTCAATTTTTATTTAATTTTTTAGAAGTATGTGTAAAGCAGTGTGTTTTTTTTTTTTTTTTTTTTTTTTTTTCCCAAAAAAAAAAAAATTTTTAAAAAAAAAAAAAAAAAAAGAAAAAATAAAAATATAATTTT
>CAZOQL010000162.1:0-2685 GCA_964582005.1 uncultured Flavobacteriaceae bacterium
AATGGCTTTAAATTAGGAAAATTTAATAGATGTTATAAATTAAAATCATCTATAATACTCTTGAGTTTTTCTTTTAAATCTTCACCAGTATCAAAAATCATTTGTTCGTTAGTAGGAAACGGAACTTCTTTTCGTCTTAATAAATCTAAATGATGTGTATCTAAAGCTCTTTTATCACCACTCATTTCACCAAAATCGTGTATAAAAATAAATTCACTATCTAGAGGAAAAGATTCTAGTTTTTGAGTACTATTCCCTAAGCTTTCAAGAATAACTTCGGCAGCAATATGACTTGCTTTTTCTTGATGAATTTCATAAAAGTTACTTTTCACAATCTTGAATTTATCTATTTTTATAGCATTACCTAAACTATCTCTAAGCACATTGCCATTTCCGTCAGATTGGTATTCAAAACCATCTTTAACTTCTTTTTCTAGAATAGAATGTTTTTCTTGAATTCGCTCTGGCGAAACATCTATTCTGTTAAAAATTAATTGTAATTGATAATCATATGCTAATTTGGTATCTTTATTACTATGAAATACTGTCCAAAATTTATTTAAACCATAGGTGTCAAAATCCAGTAAGTCATCTTCTAAACGCTTTGGAATTACTTGATTTGTTTGATTTTTTAATTGTACAATAATAAAATTGGTACCTTTAAAATGTGCCTCATCTAATAATTGTGTTACATCTTTAAAATTAGGACTTATTTTATTTAGATATTCTAAATCAGTATATGCTTTTCTAGCATTTTTTTTGTTGTTATTTCTTAATAATTTCCGTGCATTGGCATATAGATAATCCGATAAAGTAGCTTTAGCAGTATTAATCTCCGTAGTATAATCCGTAAATAAAAACGATGCATTCCTATTAGATTCTGTATGAAACAAAGGTAAAAGAGGTATAATCAACTCTTGTCTTTTATCTAATGCATTATAAGTTTCAAAAATTTTTTCAATAACCGCTGGGTTTCTATCTAATTTTAATCTATCTAAATTTCTAAGATCGGCATCGGTTGCTTTCTTAAAAGCGTCTTCTAATAATAAAATGTGCTTTTGTTTCTTTTTGCTTTTAGTGCTTTTTCGTAATTTTTTAACCGATATGGCAATTGCCTTATCATAATTACCAGTAGAAATGTTTTTCTGTACTTTTTTTGTGCTATTACACGCACTTATTAAAATACTTAGTATAAAAATAAATGTCGTTTCTTTTGTAAATTGTAATGCTCGTTTCATATCATTTATAGTTAAAATTAATAATTTGTTTAATAAAAAAGCATCCGTTTTTTTAACGAATGCTTTAGTATAATTCAATGATTATGCCAAACCTAAAATTGTTGTTTAGCTAAATATTGTTCTACCTTAACTTTAAAAGTTTGTAAGGCAAATTTATTAAACTCTGCATCTACAGGGAAAGTTGCTTTTTTTGCTTGTAGTGCTTTGTGGTATTTTTGGTCAATAGCCTTTGGTTCTCCTTTATATGTTGCATAAACATTTTCTAGTTTTGCTTCGCCTTTTATTGAAGTTGTAGCAGAACTAGTATTGTTTTTTAAATTCTTCATAATTACTTTTCCATCTAATACCGTAGATTTTAATTGTTGGAATAAATGTACTTGAGCGGTTACTTTTTCCATTTTTGGTTTTCTAATATCATTACCATTAGCGTCTTTCATTATAGTACCTTTAGCATCTTTTTGATAGATCCAACCAGTTTGAATTTCTTTAGTTTGTTGTACGGTTTCGGTATTTGTTTTTTCTGGAATCGCTGTTATTTTATCTAAATAAATATCCGCTTGATAATCATAAACTACCGAGTAATCTTTAGTGTTGTGTAAAACAATCCATTTATTTTTAAAATCACCAGTTCTTATTTTTGAAAAACTTTTTAAGATGCTTTGCGAGGTGGAATCTTGTAATTTATTAGCAACCTTATTATGTAACTTCACAAAAACAAAATTACTACCTCTTTTTTTTGCCGTACTAATAAGTGCACTTAAATCCGATCTGTAATTTGGATCTACATATTGTAAATCTTCTAAAATTTTATGTGCTTGTCGCGAATCTTCTTTACTACCATAAATTAATGCTTGTGCTTTATTGTAAAGTTGATCAGCATATTTTTTCTTTGAAGCGGTAATTTCTTTGCTATAATCTTTAATATCAAAATAAATTTCTTGCCCTTCGTAAATTAGTGGTTGTAATAAAATAATTTCATCTTGGTGTAAATCTAAACGCATATACTCTTTATAGATATTTTCTAAATCTGCTGGTTTTTGACTTTTCAATCTTTTAATAGTCGCTAAATCTTTAGAAACTTCTTTGTCAAACGCTTCTTTTAAAAGAGGTATTTGTTTTTCATACTTACTTTTACTTTTTGTTAATTTTTTTACAGCATTATTAAATGCAGCTTCGTAATTACCAGAACTGATAGCGTCTTTTGTTTTTTTTGTACCGCTACATGCAGTTAAGATAATACTTACTATTAGTAATAGAATATTAATTTTTCTCATTGTATAGAATATATTATATGTTTCAAAGATACAATTTTAATGTGTTTAGTTTTTAAATTTACAAGAATTATCTTTTTGTAAGGAATGATTTATAATAAAAAAAACAGCCTAAAATTCTAAGAATTTTAAGCTGTTATCACTGATAATCGTCCCTCAATCGATTATCTTTATGA
>CAZOQL010000163.1:0-2667 GCA_964582005.1 uncultured Flavobacteriaceae bacterium
TTAAAACAGCAATATCTTCTAACATTGCTTTACGTCTATCACCAAAACCTGGCGCTTTTACAGCTGCAATTTTTAATGCGCCACGTAATTTATTAACCACTAAAGTCGCTAAAGCTTCACCGTCAATATCTTCGGCAATTATTAATAAAGGTTTTCCTGTTTGAGCAACTGGTTCTAAAATCGGTAAAATATCTTTCATTGTAGATATTTTTTTATCGTATAGTAATATATATGGATTTTCTAAATCCGTTATCATTTTCTCAGAATCCGTTACAAAATATGGTGATAAATATCCTCTATCAAATTGCATTCCTTCTACAATATCTACATACGTTTCCATTCCTTTAGCCTCTTCAATGGTAATAACGCCTTCTTTCCCAACTTTATCAAAAGCCTTAGAAATTAAATCTCCAACCTCTTCGTCATTATTTGCCGAAATAGTAGCTACTTGTTTAATTTTTTCACCTTTCCCTACTTTCTGAGATTGTTTATGTAAGTCGGCAACAATTGCTGCAGTTGCCTTATCAATTCCTCTTTTTAAATCTAAAGGATTTGCTCCTGCGGCAACATTTCGCAAACCTTCGGTTACAATTGCTTGTGCTAAAACCGTTGCGGTAGTTGTACCATCACCAGCTAAATCATTAGTTTTAGAAGCTACTTCCTTAACCATTTGCGCTCCCATATTTTCTAAAGGATCTGCTAATTCAATTTCTTTAGCTACAGAAACACCATCTTTTGTAATTTGTGGTGAACCAAATGATTTACCAATCACTACATTTCTTCCTTTTGGTCCTAAAGTTACTTTTACTGCGTTTGCTAATGCATCTACGCCACGTTTTAATCCGTCACGAGCTTCTATATCAAATTTTATATCTTTTGCCATTGTTTTATTTTTTATTTATTTGTGGAATTATTTATTTTTTTTAATTTCTTGCATACTTCAAATGCAACAATATTATATTATTGCAAAAATATCGCTTTCGCGCATAATTAAATAATCATTTCCGTTTAACTTTAACTCTGTTCCTGCAAATTTACCATACAATACAGTATCTCCAACTTTTACAGTCATTGGTTCATCTTTTGTTCCTTTACCAGCGGCAACGACTTTACCTTGTTGTGGTTTTTCTTTAGCAGAATCTGGTATAAATAATCCAGAAGCGGTTTTTGTTTCTGCTGCGATTGTTTCGATAACAACTCTATCAGCCAAAGGCTGTATGTTTATTTTACTCATTTTATATGTGTTTTAAATTATATATTATATTTTACTAAAATTATGCCATTGTTTAAATGTAGCATATAATACTGACAATATAAAACAAAAATGCCAACGTGTCATTTCTCGTTGGCATTTTTTAGAAATAAAAGGGAATTAATTTCTATTATTTTTTATCTTCTGATTTATCCGTTTTAACATTATTTACTGGTGCATCTGTAGTAGGAGCATCACCAGCTGGAGCAACAGGTTTTTCAACTACAACGCCATCAAGTGTCTCTATTAATTGAGAATCTGATCCTAATGTTGCTCTAGGTATTGCAAAATTGGATAGTAATATTAATGCAAAAAGTGAAATTGCTAAAGTCCAAGTTGCTCTATCTAAAAATTTATTCGTATTTTGAACACCGCCTAAAGATTGAGATCCGCCGCCACCAAATGAAGAGGATAATCCGCCACCTTTTGGGTTTTGTACCATTATAATTAGTATTAGTAAAAATGCTACGATTACAATTAGTATTAAAAATGCTGTATAATTCATGTTTTATGTTTTTGTAAAAATTTTATTGCTTTAATTCGGTCTGCAAAGAAACTACTTTTTTCTGGATATTTCAAACTTAATATTTTAAAAGCTGTAATTGCTTTAGTATATTTTTTTTGTTCTAAATAAACACGTGCTAAAGTTTCCGTCATTAAGTTAGTATTTTCTTGTGTACTTTCTTTAGACACATCATTATTTGTATTGCTAACCGATGGTTTTATTTTTGTTTTTTTTGCTAAAAATTGTTCTATTAAATCTAATTTATTTTTTAATTTATGTATAGAATTACCTTGGTCAATCGTAGGTTTTTGTTTTTTAATTGGTTTTTCATCTCTTACTATTGGTTTTGAAGGCGATAATTCTAACCATTCATTAAAAGAATAAGAATCCTTATTTGTAAAATCTAAAGGAGTGCCTAATTTTAATTTTTTAGATTCTAAGGCTATTTTTTTTGAAATGTTTTTTTCAACAGCACCTGTTTTATCCTCAATTTCAACACTAGTATCTGTAACTTTTTCGTTTTTTGAAGTTGATATCGATTCATATAGATGTGTGATTAACTTAGAATCAACTACTTCTATTTCGCTTAGAATATTTGCTTCATTTTGTGAAACTGCCTGATAATCTAAAACATCGGTAGTTATAAAGTCAAATAGAATAGTACGATTTGTTGTATAAGCCGCAACTTTTTTTAGAGTATTGTTATATTTAAAATTACCCTCTTTTTTTAAGCCCTTCAAATGTAATACTTGTGCAGCTTGAAAATAAGGAAACTCTTCCAAAATAACTTCTAAAGAAACTCTCTTCTCTTTAGAAATACTATTTGGCATTGCAATAAGGTCCGTAAATTCTTCGATATTCATTAGTACAATTATTAATACTACAAAGGTAAAATTGTTTTCCTTATTTT
>CAZOQL010000164.1:0-2633 GCA_964582005.1 uncultured Flavobacteriaceae bacterium
GCGCCACCTTTATATTTAGTTAAAAAAGGAAAACAAAAAGAATATGCTTGGAATAATGAAGATCGTGATGCTTTAGTTAAAAAATTTGGTGGTGGAACCATACAACGTTATAAAGGTCTTGGTGAAATGAATGCAATTCAACTTTGGGACACAACGATGAATCCTGAGCATAGAACCATGCGTTTAATCACTATTGATAATGCTGCTGAAGCGGATCGAGTTTTCTCTATGTTAATGGGTGATGAAGTACCACCAAGAAGAAAATTTATTGAAGAAAATGCAACGTACGCAAATATTGATATATAATACCAAAACCTGTTACGTTTAACTTAACAGGTTTTTTTAATACTAACAACAACAAAACTATAAATTAAATTATGAAAAAAATTGTTATTAGTATTCTTTGTTTATTTACGTGTAATATGTTTATACAAGCTCAAAATTTTGAAAATATATTATCTGCAAGTAAAGAAGATGCTTCTACTTATTTAAGAAATTATTTACAACCAGTATATAAAGGTATTATTTATAATTTGAATGGTGGTTGGTATCATTCGGGTAAAACCCATAAAAAATATGGTTTTGATATAACGATTAGTGCAAATGCTTCTTTTGTACCCGAAAACGATAAAACCTTTACTTTTAATAATAGTGATTATACTTTCTTGAAATTACAAAGTGGTAGTTCAGCAAGTTTACCTACGGTTATGGGACAAGAAAATAATACGATGATTAATGTTGAAATTCCGTTAGACGCAAGTGGAAACCCAATACCAGCAGATAGTGCTTTATTACCTTCTGGAGTAAGAACATCTTCATTTGAAACTATAGGTGGTATTGAAAATGACATGAAAGACGCCATTGGTGTTGCAGGAATACCAATGGCAATGGTACAATTAGGTTTAGGTTTGCCTTCAAAAACAGATATAAAATTACGTTTTGTGCCAAAGGTTGGTGATGATAAAATTAAATTTAATCTTTTGGGAATTGGAATACAGCATAACTTATTACAGCATTTTTTTAAAGCAGATAAAATTCCCATTATAGATGTATCTCTTTTAGGAGCTTTTACTTCCGCAAAAACAATCTACACACCTCAAAATTCAAGTATTGGTGTAAATCAAGAAACCGAAATTAAAATAAATGCATACACTGCTCAAATTTTAGCAAATGCCAATTTAACCATCGTGAATTTTTACGCGGGTCTTGGTTATACGGCAGGAACAGCATCTACTAAAGTAAAAGGTGATTATACGCATACGTATAATGATGTTGTAAATGGGTCGGTCACTACAACTAGCGTAACATTACATGACCCTATAAATATAAATTATGAATTAAGTGGTGTTACAGCAACTTTAGGAATGCGTTTAAACCTTGCTTGGTTTAAAATATTTGCGGATTATACGATGCAAGAATACAATACCGTACGAGCAGGAATTGCTTTTAGTGTAAGATAAAATAATAATAAATAAAAAATAAATAAAATGAAAGTAACCGTTGTAGGAGCAGGAGCAGTTGGCGCAAGTTGTGCAGAATATATAGCTATTAGAAATTTTGCATCTGAAGTTGTAATATTAGATATTAAAGAAGGTTTTGCCGAAGGTAAAGCAATGGATTTAATGCAAACAGCATCTTTATTAAAATTTGATACTAAAATAATTGGTGTAACCAATGATTATGCACAAACAGCAAATAGTGAAATTTGTGTAATAACATCAGGTATTCCACGTAAACCCGGCATGACTCGTGAAGAATTGATAGGTATTAATGCTGGTATCGTAAAAATGGTATCTGCAAGTATTTTAGAACATTCGCCAAATGTAATTTTTATAGTAGTGAGTAATCCTATGGATACAATGGCTTACTTGGTTCATAAAACAACAGGTATTGCAAAAAATAGAATTATTGGTATGGGTGGTGCATTAGACTCTGCTCGTTTCAAATACCGTTTAGCGGAATCTTTAGATGCTCCAATAAGCGATGTTGATGGTATGGTGATTGGTGGTCATAGCGATAAAGGAATGATTCCATTGACGCGTTTAGCTACTAGAAATTCCGTACCAGTTTCCGAATTTTTAAGTGAAGAAAGGTTAGAGAAAGTAGCTGCTGATACTAAAGTTGGTGGTGCTACTTTAACAGGTTTATTAGGCACATCAGCTTGGTATGCACCTGGTGCAGCTGTATCTAGTATGGTACATGCTATTGCAACCGATGCACAAAAAATGTTTCCAGTTTCTACACTTTTAGATGGTGAGTATGGTTTAAATGATATCTCTATTGGTGTTCCTGTAATTTTAGGTAAAAACGGTATAGAAAGAATTGTAAAAATTAATCTAACCGATTCGGAAAGTGCAAAAATGAAAGAAAGTGCTACTGCAGTATCTAAAACTAATGATTTATTAGAGTTTTAAGAGTTAACTTGAAAAATTTACAAACCCTGTTAAAGTTTACTTAACAGGGTTTTGTTTTACAATTCATCTAGATTTATACCAATTTAATCATAAAACAAGGGGTCAGATATAAAAGTTGGAAATTAATGTTATTTTTGTTTTCAAAAACATATAATTTTGACAGGCTTATTTTTACCCAAAGACCTTTTATTACATTTTACCATTATCGATATTCAGCGT
>CAZOQL010000165.1:0-2606 GCA_964582005.1 uncultured Flavobacteriaceae bacterium
AACCATACCTTCTAAAGTATATCTATCTTCTCTTTCTTCCATTGCTTTACGTAATGAGGTTCTAAACTTACAAGATTTACATTGGTAAGACCATTTTCCTTTTAGTCAGTAGTGGTCTTTTGAGGAGCAACCTTTACAAACAACACCTTGCTTATCTCTTTCTTCTTTATAATGTAACCGACAACTCTCTTCGTCAGTGAAATTTGCTGTAAAACTAAATAGATTCATAGTTTATATGATCTTTGGATTTACGATTAATTATTAAAGTTCTATATTTGTAATGAATAAATTATTTTTTAATCAAAAAAGTTGCATTTGTGACTTGAACCCTATATGAACAAATATTAAATCTATGAAAAATTATAACGCCTTTTATTCTCTTTTTTTTTACTATTTTTATTAACCAATAATAACATTGCTCATTCTCAAGTTGGTATCGGTGAGTTAAGTCCCAATTCTAAGTTAGATGTCGTACATATAGGACCAACAGATAATACCCTTGAATTAACGCATAGTAATACTACGAATGGTTCTTCTGCATTATGGGTAAAAAATAGTGGTTTAGGGCGTGCAATAAATGCGGTATCATTAAATGCAAATAATACGTTACCTACCATACAAATAGATCAATTAGGAACAGGGATTGGTGCTAACGGCTTAAATATAAGATTAGTAAATGCAACAAGTACAGGAGCATGTTTTTTTTTATCTCACAATGGTCTTGGTAGAGGTCAAGATATTATTTTAGATAATGTTTTAAATAATGAATTAGGCTTAGGGGTTTATCATGATGGTTTGGGTAGAGGTCAACAAATTAGTTTAAGAAATGCATTAAGTAATGAGGTAGGTTTAGCAATTTTTCAATCAGGTTTAGGTAGAAGTGCAGAATTTAATTCAACAAATACGGCAAATACAATCGCTACAATTCAGGCACTTAATTTAGGGCATGGTTCTGCTATTGTAGGTCAAAATCGAAGTAATAATATAACCGGTACTGTTTCTGTAGGAGACTTTGCATATACAGGTACAGATGTTACTGATCATAGAGGTGTTTCTGGTGCTTCGAACCCAGCAGCGGGTTGGGGAATTGGTGTTCTAGGAACAGGTGGTTGGTATGGTGTTTTTTCAATTGGAAATTCAGGAGCAACTGGTGTAAAATCTTTTACTATAGATCATCCAGATGATCCAGAACATAAAATATTAAGGCATTTTTCTATAGAATCAAACGAAGTATTAAATATATATAGAGGAACAGAAATTTTTAACGAAAACGGAAATGCAACAGTTATTTTACCTGAATATTATCATAGCATTAATAAAAATGCAAGTTATCAATTAACACCAATTGGTGCTTCCATGCCAAATGTATTTATTGAAAAAGAAATAGAAAATGGTCAATTTATTATTTCTGGAGGAATCCCTAATAAAAAAGTGTCATGGACTGTTACTGCAGAAAGAAACGATCCTTATTTAAAACAAAATCCAGAACAAAGAAAAGTAATTATTGAAAAAACAAGAAGTAGAAAAGGAAAATACCTTACGCCAGAACTTTATAATCAACCAAAAGAAAAAGGTATGTTTTATAAAGATAGAAATAGTAAACCAAGTAAAATTAAAAAACAAACACCAAAATTAAAAAAACAAAATAATTAACAAAAAAACATACTATTTGGTCAATACTTTTATCGCATTATAGCAAATGATAAAACCTAAGTAAATCGGTTGTTTTTGTACAATGATGTTTTTTTTGGAGTTAAAACTCCAAACGTTGTCTAAATTTTAAAGCTTGCCTTCTTGAAGTTTCTACTTCTGTTCCGTTTTGTAATTCTAATTTTAATTTACCATTAAACCAAGGAGTAACTTTTTTAATACTTTTTAAATTGATTATTTGTTGCCTATTTACTCTAAAAAATGTTTTGGGTAATTTTTCTTCTATTTGGTTTAGCGATTTGTAAATTAATGGTTTTTGGTCTTTAAAATAGACCCGCGTATAATTGCCCATTATTTCAAAAAGAGTAATTTCTTTTAACAAAACCATCCAACAATTTTCACCTTCTTTAATGAAAATTTGAGAATTTTCAGTTAACGTATTTTGCTTTTTTTCTTCTTGCTTTTCTGCTAAAAAAGGCAATAATTTTGTTATTGTTTTAGAAAAACGTGCTGGATTTATTGGTTTTAATAGATAGTCAAACGCATTGTATTCAAAAGATTTTATGGCATATTCATCATATGCCGTGGTAAATACGACTACTGGAATTTTATCAAGCATTTCTAATAATTGAAAACCATCTTTTTCGGGCATATTGATATCTAAAAATAGTAGAGTTGGATTTTTTTCTACAATTAACGCATATGCTTTATCTACATTTTCGGCCTCATCAATTACTTCAATTTCAGAGTGATTTTTGAGTAATTCTTTTAGTTCTGCTCTTGCTAAACGAGAATCTTCAACTATGATGGCAGTTATTTTAGACATATATTTACTTTATTAGGAAATACTAATTCTCACTAATTTTTTAGTTATTATAATGGTATTTCAATACTTGCTACAACCTCTTTATTTTTTTCGGTTAAAGAAAAAGTAGCTTTATCTCCATACAATAAAG
>CAZOQL010000166.1:0-2595 GCA_964582005.1 uncultured Flavobacteriaceae bacterium
AGGATGACCATCTGTATCTCTACCAGTCATTACTTGACTACTAAAACTATGTGTTATTTTTATATAATCAGTTGTAGCTGTGAAATTTGTGTTGCTAACATCTAATGTCCATTTTGCAGGGTTAATTGGATAATCTCCAATATTACCAGTACTTGTAACACCTGTACCATTTGTGTAAGATTGAAAATCTTCTAACCAAATGGTTGTTTGCCCAAAACCAATACCAATACCAAAAAGTAAAAAAAGAGTTAGTAAATTGTGTGTAATAAAAATTTTCATAAGTAAATTTTTTATGTTGTTATTAAAATAATACAAACCTCTTTTTTTCTAAAAAAAATAAGGGACTACAAATATACATGTTATTAATCAATTATATGTAAAAAGCATGCTAACAAAGGTTTATTTTTCAAGGCTTTACATTATAATTACTCTTAAAGATGGGCTAATAAGTAGTATGGTTTCTCTTATAAGCCTTTTGTTTGCTAATATTTTAGTAACTTTGTCATACGATGCTACTTGTTTATACGCCAAAAATAACCCCAAGAATAACTTATGCTTTTAAGCATTTTTTTACGCGTATTTTATTGGTTGAGGTACAAATTACGTCTAAAATAGAAGCATTTGTAGCGCATAATGGTTTAAAAATAAGTTACGCCAAACAGTCTTTAGGTACCGAGTTTTTTATACAAAGCCACAAGTTGCTCTTACAACAAGGTATTAGTGATGTAGAAATTAAAGTTAGTAATTGGCAAGAAACTCCATGTTTTTTTAAAGTTAGCGATAAATCGACAGTTCCTTTTGATGTTTTTGCAGCAAGTTTTTATTTATTGAGTAGATACGAAGAGTATTTACCACACGTAAAAGATAGCTACGATAGATTTCCTGCCGAAGAGAGTTTGGCTTTTAAACACCGATTTTTAGACAAACCTGTTATAGATATTTGGGCACATAAAGTACGTAATTTGTTGAAGGAACGTTTTCCGGAATACGTTTTTAAAGACAAAGTATTTGAGTTTATATCTACCATTGATGTAGATTGTGCTTTTACTTTTAAACACAAAGGTATTGTACGTACTACTGGCGGTTTTATTAAAGATTTAGTTACCTTAAAAATACGTAATTTTTGGTATCGTTTTTTAGTATTATTAAACTTAAGAAAAGACCCCTTTGACAGCTTTGATTGGTTGTTAAAAATGCAGAAAAAACACCATTTTAAAACTATTTTTTTCTTTTTATTAAGCGAATATACTACCTATGACAAAAACATCTCGGTGAATAGTAGTGCGTTTAAATCGCTCATAAAATCGATAGCAGATTATGCAGTTATTGGTTTGCATCCTTCGTATTTCACCATGCGAAATGCTAAAAAATTATCCAAAGAAAAAAAACGTTTAGAGACTATAATTAATACGCCAATCACTAAATCTAGACAGCATTACTTGCGTGTTGTTTTTCCAGAAACGTATCAAAATTTAGTAGATTTAGAAGTAACCGAAGATTATACAATGGGTTATGCGCAACAGGTTGGTTTTAGAGCAAGTACCTGTACACCTTTTTATTTTTATGATATGGAATACGAAATACAAACGCCTTTAAAATTAATACCATTTGCCGTAATGGATGTTACTTTAAAAGATTATTTGCAGTATTCTAATCGAAAATCTCTTGCTACTATTTTACGTCTAGCGGATGAAGTCAAAAAAGTAAATGGCACCTTTGTTAGTTTAAATCACAATGAAACGTTTAATGTATTCGGTCGCTTTAAAGGTTGGAAGTTAATGTATGAAAAAATGGTTAAGAAGGTGTTGGAAGTGTAGATGTGGAGTTGTTTAATTGTTTATTTGTTTAATTCGTTGAACCATTCAACACATTTAACAAATCAAGAAATAAGTAGAATTAGTATGATGTGGAGTTGTTTAATTCGTTGAACCATTCAACACATTTAACAAATCAACAGATGAGTGAAATTAGTATGGTGTGGAGTTGTTTAATTCGTTGAGCCATTCAACACGCTTAACAAATCAAGAGATAAGTAGAATTAGTATGATGTGGAATTGTTAAATTTGTTGAACCATTCATTACATTTAACAAATAACCAATAATAAAACACCATGTACAAATATTCTTTCGAAAAATTAACGGTTTGGAATGAGTCTATCGAGTTAGTTTCTTTAATTTATACGGTTACTAAAAAATATCCTAGCGATGAAAAATTTGGTTTGATAAGTCAGTTGCGGCGAGCATCGGTTTCTATTTCATCTAATATTGCTGAAGGAACTTCAAGAAGTACCAACAAAGATAAGGCTCGTTTTATTACATTTGCATATAGTTCGGCAATGGAAGTGGTTTGTCAAATAATTATTTCCGAAAAATTAAATTTCATAAATCTGGAAGAATATAAATTACTACGTGAAAAAATAAATAAAATTTCAAACATGCTTAATTCGTTAAGGAAAGCGCAATTGAAAAATGTGTAGTTGTGAATTGTTGAGTTCGTTGAAACGTTCATTACATTTAACAAATCAACAGATGAGTGAAAATAGTATGGTGTGGAGTTGTTTAATTCGTTGAACCATTAAACACATTTAACAAATC
>CAZOQL010000167.1:0-2594 GCA_964582005.1 uncultured Flavobacteriaceae bacterium
TCTTCATCAGCAAAACTATAATAGTCATTTTTAGTAACTATTAAATGGTCAAATAACACCAAATCAACTATTCTACAAGCGTCTTTAAGTTTTGATGTTATGCTTTTATCACTTTTACTATATTTCAAATTACCACTTGGATGATTATGTACTAATATGATACTTGTTGCATTACATTTTAAAGCAATACTTAAAATTAACTTAATATCTACAATAGATTGTGATACACCACCTTTGGAAAGTTTATGAATACCTAAAACTCGATTTGCTCTGTTTAATAGGATTATTTTTACCTCTTCAAGAAGTTCTATGTTATCTAGATTCCAATATTCCATTACTAAATCATAAGCATCTTGACTTTTAGCAATTTTTACTACATCACCATAATTGGAAGAATAGGAAACTTTTATTTCTGCGATTTTCATAATTTAAAAAAAATTAGAAAGTAAAGCCTACAACTGTACACATAATATATGTGAATAACTATAGACTTTACTTAAAGGTTAAAATACGGCTTCTAATTCAGCAACTCCATTTTTAGAAAATGTTTCTACATTTGCTTTAACAGGTTCTTGTGTAGCTTGAACATAAACCCATCTATGAGATAGAGTTATTTCCTCTCCTGTTTCTTTTACAGTATAAGTATAAGGTTCTACTTCCATTTTAGTTATTGTACCTGGCATTTCAGTTCCAATAACTGCTTTACAAGTATCTTCATCAAATGTTGTAGCAATAGATGTTTTTCTAATAGTAGCATAAAACTTTCCAGTCTCTTGAGATTGTACCATTTCTAAACCACCTTGTAATTCTAAAGTAAAGAAAGAAGTTCCATCTTCTCTTTCACGTTCTTTGTAATCTGTAATTTTTACCATTGTTTTGAGTTTTTGTGAGTGAGTGAATAGATTTAAAAAGCATTTAATACATAAAAGTGATTTCAACTATCACCTTGAAATCAGTTTTATATATTATACTTCGTTAAACCACAGTTTGAGCACTGCAAAAATAAGTGAGGGTATTTAGTCTGTTCTTTATTTAATAAAAAAGGAATATTTGTTATGTTTAGTTGTTAAATAGATAGGAGTTTAAAAGAGGTAGCTAAAACATAAGAGTTCTTTATGGTTGATGTTTAGTGAAGTTTTAAAATTAGTCTTTGTAGTAATCTACAATAGTTAAATTTAATTTACCTTTTATAATTCCTTGAAAATTTATTTTTCTCTATGAGATTGGGGCGGGGGAATGTAAAATGGTCAAAGATATGTGAGGGTATTCATAAGGTAGACTATGCATGCGTAAATTTTATTTTTTTTATAAAATTTTTTATTTTATACTTTAGTGAATTCTTAATAATAATTTTTACAAACGAAATTACCATCCAATAATTATTTTATTGTATGTAAGTGACATGTTAGATACACAACAACTAAATCAACTACCAAAAACTACGAAACACAATTGGAATAAATTTAAACACGAAAATTATTTTGGGGTGGAATGGGCTGAAAACTATATCCATCAATTCGATAATATTAAAGATGTTTTTGCTAGTTCTTTTTTATATAAAACAATGCGTTTTATGGTTAAATCGCATCGTGGTTATCACAAAATGTTACAAGAATTAACACACAATAAAAACCTTTTAAAACTTCATGCTAATAATATTATTGCTTCCATTGATGATATGTGTGTATTCGTCAAAGTTAATGTAAAAATCGCTTGCAAATATTATGGCATTTCTAAAGATTGGTACTATCTACAAAAAAGAAAAGTATATTGTGAAATCAGCCCGTTAAAGTCTTGTTATAGACAGCATCCTAATCAGTTAACACAATACGAAATAGGTGTCATTGAAAAAACAGTAACTAATCCAAAGAATTACCGCAAAACAAAAACTACTCTTTATTATGGAGCAATGGATAAAGGAAAATTGTTCTGTGGTATATCAACTTTCAATAAATACGCTACTGCTTTTGGATACCAAAAATTCATACGTTTTAAAAGACCCAAAAATAAGGGTTTTAGAGCAAGTCGTATTTTTGAATGGCTGCATGTAGATATTACTTATGTACGAACTTTAGAGGATGGTTTACAAGCAGTTGCTTTTGTTAAAGATAATTTTTCCAAAGCAATTCTACATTATGCTTCTACTAATGATAAAGCAGGTAGTGAATTTATTAAAACCCTTTTTCAAGAAACTTTTGACAAGTATAAATTATTTGATGTAAAAGACCCTATAAATATTTTGTCGGATGGTGGCTCTGAAAACAAAGGTGCTTTTTTGTCTTGGGTTAATGGTCTTACCGCTCCGCCTGTGATTTCTAAAATTACAGCTCGTACTGATGAATTTCCTTATCCTAACAATATGTCTGAAAGTACGCATAGTATTTATAAAACAGAATTTATGCGTGGTAAATTTTCTAAAGATGTAGATGCTCATTTATTAAGTTTAGAACATTTTATGGTTTACTATAACCAAGAACGCTATTTTACCGAACATACAGGACGAAGACCTATTGATATTTTAAATGGCAAAATACCTGACAAATATTTGTTTAAAGACCAAATTGAACAAGCAAGAAAAAACAGATTATTGGTAA
>CAZOQL010000168.1:0-2558 GCA_964582005.1 uncultured Flavobacteriaceae bacterium
CAAAGACAATAGAAAAATTTTTAGGTAAAGATTTTCAAGTAGAATCTAGTTTTGGACATATTTCCGATTTACCATCTAAAGAATTAGGGGTAAATGTAGAAGGTGATTTTTTACCAAAATACATTGTTCCATCGGATAAAAAAGCATTAGTAAGCAAATTAAAAGCCTTAGCTAAAAAAGCCGATACGGTTTGGTTGGCAAGTGATGAAGATCGTGAAGGAGAAGCAATTGCATGGCATTTATTTGAGCAATTAAAATTAAAAAAAGAATCTACCAAACGAATTGTTTTTCACGAAATCACCAAAACGGCAATTTTAAAAGCAGTAGAAAATCCACGTAGTATAAATTATGATTTAGTGAATGCACAGCAAGCAAGACGTGTTTTAGATCGTTTGGTTGGTTATGAATTATCTCCTGTTTTATGGCGTAAAGTTAAAGGTGGTTTGTCGGCTGGTCGTGTGCAATCGGTTGCGGTTCGTTTAATTGTAGAGCGTGAACGAGAAATTCAAAATTTCAAAACCAAAGCTAGTTATAGAGTAGATGCGGAGTTCTCTAATACAAATGGCAAAAAATTTAAAGCAAAATTACTCAAAAACTTTACTACAAGAACGGAAGCTGAAAAGTATTTAGCATCTTGTGCAAATGCCAATTTTAATGTAGCTGATTTACAAGTAAAACCAGCAAAAAAATCACCAGCAGCACCATTTACAACATCTACTTTGCAACAAGAAGCATCTCGAAAATTATATTTTCCAGTTGCCAAAACAATGATGATAGCGCAACGTTTGTACGAATCTGGTTTAATTACTTATATGAGAACCGATTCGGTAAATTTATCCGATGAAGCCAAAGCAGCAGCTAAAAAAGAAATTAGTAATGCGTATGGTAAAGAATATAGTAAGCCAAGAGATTATAAATCAAAATCAAAAGGAGCACAAGAAGCACATGAGGCTGTTAGACCTACCAATATGAGTACGCAAAAAGTTTCCATAGATTATGACCAAGATAGGTTGTATGCTTTAATTTGGAAACGAACCATTGCCTCACAAATGAGCGAAGCACAACTAGAACGAACCAATGTAAAAATAAAATGTTCGGGAAACAAAGAAGTGCTAACTGCAAATGGTGAAGTAATAAAATTTGATGGATTTTTAAAAGTTTATTTAGAAGGAACCGATAATGAAGAAGAAGAAGAGCAAGCAGGAATGTTGCCAAGAATGAAAGTTAATGAAGTATTAACTAATAATTTAATGACCGCTACCGAGCGATACACACGTTCTAAAGGTCGTTTTACAGAAGCATCTTTGGTAAAACAATTGGAAGAATTAGGTATTGGTAGACCATCAACGTATGCGCCTACAATTTCTACGGTACAACGTAGAGGTTATGTCGAAAAATCAGCTATTGAAGGTGTTGAGCGTAAGTATACGCAATTGGTGTTAAAAAATAATGAAGTTGAAAATCACACCTTATCCGAAATTACAGGTGCTGATAAAGGTAAATTGTTACCTACCGATATTGGCATGATAGTAACTGATTTTTTAGTGGCAAATTTCTCCAATATTTTAGATTTCGGATTTACCGCAAAAGTAGAAGCAGATTTTGATGCTATTGCAGAAGGAAATAAGGAATGGATTAGTATGATTAAAGGTTTCTATAAAGAATTTCATTTAACGGTCGAAGATGTTAAAGAAAATGCCGAACGAGAATCTGGTGAACGTATTTTAGGAACAGATCCAAAATCTGGAAAACCAATTTTAGTTCGTTTAGGACGTTTTGGAGCAATGGCTCAAATTGGCGATAGAGACGATGAGAATAAAATATTTGCTAGTTTAAACCCAAATCAAAATCTAAATAACATTACTTTAGAAGAGGCTTTAGAATTATTTTTATTACCTAAAAATTTAGGTAACTACGAAGAGAAAGAAGTCATTGTTGCTAATGGTCGCTTTGGACCTTATGTGAAATTTGATGATAAATATGTTTCTATTCCAAAAGGAGAAGATCCATTAAGCGTTTCTTTAGAGAATGCTATTGAACTAATAGAAGCAAAACGTAAAGCAGATGCGCCAATTGCAGAATATGAAGGTTTGCCAGTACAAAAAGGAGTTGGTCGTTTTGGACCTTTTATTAAATGGAATAACATCTTTATTAATGTAAATAAAAAATACGATTATGATAATTTAAGTCTAGTGGATATTGAGGAATTAATCGAAACGAAAAAACAAAAAGACATTGATAAAATTATTCATTCTTGGGAAGACGCAACAATTCGTTTAGAAAAAGCACGTTGGGGAAGATTCAATATCATCCACGGAAAAAATAAAAAAATAGAACTACCAAAAACTACTAAAGCAGAAAAGATGACTTTAGAACAGGTAAAGGCAATTATTGAAAAGACTACCAAGAAGAAAAAACCTGCTCGCAAAAAAAAGGTCGTAAAAAAGAAATAAAAATGGATACGTTGTAATTTCAGGTTAAATTGCACTTTAAAACCAAGTTTAAATATGATTTCGACTTATTTAAGTCCCGTTTCAAATACCATTATAGATGAGCTA
>CAZOQL010000169.1:0-2523 GCA_964582005.1 uncultured Flavobacteriaceae bacterium
GTTTGCTCGGTTTCTTCAATTTCGATATTGTATTTTTTGGCTAAATATCGAATTGCTTCTGGATACGAATAATGTTCGTGTTCCATTAAAAAAGAAATGACATTACCGCCTTTTCCTGTAGAGAAGTCTTTCCAAATCTGTTTGACTGGAGACACCATAAATGAGGGCGATTTTTCATCTACAAATGGACTTAAACCTTTAAAATTAGATCCCGCTTTTTTTAAATGTACAAACTCACCAATAACCTCTTCAACACGAGCGGTATCAAATACTTGGTCTATAGTGGTACGGTTTATCATTTTTGTAATTTATTTTACAAAGATACACAGAGATATATAAATTTTTTTAAATTTTGTTACTATATTAAAAAATGTTTTTGTAATTAAAAAACAAACCACTGATAATGTGCATTTTATCAATGGTTTTAGTACTCAAGGCGGGAATTTAATAAAAAGGTTCTAGTTTAAATTTGGTATTATTTATATTACTGATAATCAACGCTGTACTTGTCAGTTCGAGCGGAGTCGAGAACTAATTATTATTTAAAACCATTTTCGACTACGTTCAAATTGACCATTATTTAATAATATCAACCCAATTTTAAACTAGAGCCAATAAAAACCATATAGTATTGATTATAAGTAAATTATAAATTTATTTTTAAATTAGATACTTAATTAGTTACCAAACATTGTTTTTTAGAGATGCTATTTTATCTAGTTTTATGCTAATTTGAGTTTAAGTTATATCAAATATTATTATTATTTGTCATTTTTACAATTATAAAAATAGAATTTGGGCTATAAAATTTAATTTATAACCCAAAATATGCTTATTTTTGAGCTATAAAAAACACAAATATAACCCAATGGCTTATAAAACTTGGAACTGGACATTTAAAAATTGGGCAAACTTTACTTTTGATAAAGATATTCTTAAAGAATTAGAATATAAATTTACTCAAAATAAAGGTATTGCTTTAGGTGTTTTAAAACATATTAAAGATAAGTCAAAAGAGGATTTATTAGTAGAAATATTAAGTAATGAAGCAATAAAAACTTCTGAAATTGAAGGTGAATTTTTAAATAGAGAAAGTGTGCAATCATCTATAAAAAGAAACCTTGGTTTAAAAGTAGATAATAGAAAAGTGCCGCCAGCTGAATATGGTATTTCTGAAATGATGGTTGATTTATACCTTAATTTTAATAAACCTCTATCACACAATCAACTCTTTGAATGGCATAAAATGATTACCAACGGCAGACGTGATTTAACTGATGTTGGAAGATATAGAACTCACAAAGAGCCAATGCAAATTGTTTCAGGTAGATTAGATAAACCAAATGTACATTTTGAAGCACCACCATCAGAAAAAATGCAATCAGAAATGGATCAATTTATTACGTGGTTTAATAACACACATTGTGTAGATAACGAGTTAGATATGTATCCTTTAATTAAATCAGGAATAGCACATCTTTATTTTGTAAGTATTCACCCTTTTGAAGATGGTAACGGAAGACTTGGAAGAGCCATAGCTGAAAAGTCTATTGCTTTAAGTACCAAACAACCAACTTTAATTTCACTATCACAAATGATAGAAACAAATAAAAAAGAGTATTATAATTCATTAGAGGAACATAATAAAACTTTAGAAATTACGGATTGGCTTATTTATTTTGGGAAAACAATTTTAGATGCTCAAGAAGATACCATAAAACGAATTGATTTTTTAATTGAGAAAACGAAATTTTTCGACCACTATACTAATCAACTAAATGAACGTCAATTAAGAGTAGTAAAACGACTTTTTGATGTTGGTTATACAGGTTTTATAGGAGGTTTAAGTGCTGATAATTATAGAAAAATTGCAAAAACATCAACATCAACAGCAACAAGAGATTTAAACGATATGGTAAAAAAGCAAATTTTAATTAAAACAGGAGTATTAAAAAGTACAAGGTATGCACTTAATATTAAAAGAATATAATGGTAGTTATTAATTTCTTTTTAAAAGACTCCTAATTATTATTTGTATTGTTTTTGCAATGCCCGATAGTTGAATCAGATTGTTTTTTAACATTGGGTGACGTTGGTATAGGTTGATACTACATTAATCGTTTTACATAAAAAAAATCCTTTTTAAAATGTATTTACAATAAAAACTCAATGATTATAGTATTTGCAATACTATGTAAAATGATTAATTGAGCTAAAACCACTATAAAATTGATTGTTTTTTATTGTTGTTTTAAGTGTTGGTATAGGTTGTTTGCTCATGTTGCTTTAGGCTGGTGTGATAATTTTTTGTAATTTTTTAAACTTTAATTATTTGTAACTATTACTTGCACTTTCTACACTTTAAAATGATTTTTAACTTCCAAAATGCCGAAAGTGCCAAAAGTGCAACGTGATTTAATGTTTTTCATATATCCCATGTTTTAATTTCTTAAATAGGGTTTTTTTATTCTTAAATTCAAGTAGTAAATGCAACTTTTCGAGGATTAGAAATTAGAATTATTT